>JAEXBK010000158.1 GCA_023394035.1 Bacillota bacterium | reverse complement strand
ATTTGAGTATTTCAGTGAGCGAGCTCTCCCCGTCAAGAAGATCCGATATATCTGAAATAGATATTCCGACTTTGCGAAGCACGAGTATCTTCTTAAGGCGTTCAACATCCCGCTCGGAATAATCCCTGTAATCGTTCTCGTTCCTCTCAGGTGAAATGAGCCCCTGCTGTTCGTAATACCTTATACTTGCACGCGGCAGTTCTAAAATACGTTCAACTTCTTTGATGGTCATAATATTATACCTCCCTGTTCCCTAACCGTAAGGTATAAAGGAGGTTTACAGTCAAGTGATTTATAAATTATTTTTTTCGAGTTCGAGTAAAAAAGCTTTCTTGTCAAGTCCTCCGGCGTATCCCGTCAAGGAACCGTCTTTTCCTATGCACCGGTGGCACGGAATTATTATAGATATGGGGTTATTGTGATTTGCCATGCCGACGGCTCTTGCCGCTTTGCGGTTTTTGATCCGTTCCGCAAGCTCGCCGTATGTTGCGGTTTCGCCGTAAGGTATCTTCCTGAGTTCTTTCCAGACAGCCCTTTGAAAATCGGTTCCTGAAGGCGAAAGCGGAACATCAAAGCGCTTTCTCTTGCCGGCAAAGTATTCGTATAGCTGGCTTGCACAATCCTGAAGGAACGGGTTCCCGGAGTTGTCACCGGCTCCGCATATTTCCTCCGCTTCATCGCAGAACTCTACCGCACTTATGCCCTGTCCGTCTTCACATATACGTATTTTGCCGAGCGGTGTGTCGATAACTGCCTGCATTTGATCCTCCATAACATTTTCTTCTTATATAGTATAACATAAAAGCGACCGTTTCTGTTAGACTCATGGATGTTTAGTCAGTAAAATCTTACTTCTTTCTTACATCTTGTGAAATCCTGTATTTATATGGTAAAATAAAAAATAACGGAGGTAAACGATTGTTTTCAGATAAATTTAGGTCACGGGAATTCTTATGGTTTTCAGTATTCCCCGCAATGTCACTTTGGTATTTCATAACGCAATTTTTCGGTCTTGATTATCATACGATCCACCTTGCGTCAGACGATCTCATTCCATTCATACCGATTTTTGTTTTTCCTTATGTAATCTGGTATGCATATGTGCCTTTGATGATGCTCTATATTTATCTGAATGACAGATGCAGCCTCAGGCGGCAGGCTTTGACTTTATCCGCAGGAATGTTGCTTTGTGCAGTTTTCTTTGTGCTATTTCCGACAACCGTCGATTTGCGGCCGGAGATCACGGGAAACAGCATTTCAGAGCAGCTTTGCAGAATAATCTTTGCTGCGGACAAGCCCGTCAATGTGTTGCCAAGCCTCCACTGCTACGAAGCCGTTGTTATCCACATGACTTCATTTACATCTCAGAAAATGAGATCAAAAAAGGCGTTTAGGCTGTCATCCGCGCTCATCACCGCACTGATATGCCTATCGACCGTTTTTATAAAGCAGCATTCTATTGCAGATGTAATTGCAGGATGTCTGCTCGCCGTAATTTTGTTTGTTGCAGTTCCGTTATTTACGAAAAGGAAGATTGAAAATGATAGTAAAACCATTTAATGCAGTTTTCTGTGTACTGATACTAATCACATTCCTGTCGGCATGGCTGATAGCTAAATCTACCAAAAGCATGCCCGAAAAGAAGAAGCTGATTTTGATGCTCGTTCTGTGCGCTGTCAACTTCATAATTTTCGTTGTCTATAAGCTTGAGCTTTCGCACGATACGGATTATTACGCACTTTCAGGCATAGAAAAAAACTGGCTGAATGAGCTGCCGTTGCATCTTTGCAACATCAATATGTTCCTTATTCCTATAGGATTACTTCTTAAGGACAAGTCGCTGCTCGGCTTCTCTTTCTATATCGCTCCGCTCGGAGCGTTTATGGCGCTCGTCTGTCCCGAAAGAGAGTTTATCGGATACAGCCTCTTCATGCCGAGAATCCTCGGATTCCATCTGACGCATATGCTGCTGATAATTTGCGGAATAAGCATATATACGCTCGGATTCTATAAGCCTAAGGTGAAGGACTGTCCGGGTATCGTCGGTTCCTTCCTGCTCGTTTCATTCGGAGTTCATATTCTGAATACGCTGCTTCGCTCCACGGTATGCAAGGATGCAAATTACTTTTTCACATACGGCGGCAACGTAAACGCGCTGAACTTCTTCTGGAAGCTCATACCTGTACCGTATCTTTACGGAATACCAGCAATACTGATTCTTATGGCATACATGGCCTTTATAAGCCTGCTCTTCCTTGCAGCAGACAAACGAAAAGAAAAGCGCAGACACAAAAGTCTGTGACCGTATCGGTCACAGACTTTTTTAGTGAAGCGTTTTGATTTCCAAGCTATTTGTTTTCTTTCCTGAAGCACATGAACCAGTCAATGCAATACTGATTATCGCTCTGATTATCCATTCTCTCCTTAGCTGTACCGCAGCTTCCTGCCGTAGGAACGATCACATCATCGCCCGGACGCCAATCTGCCGGGGTAGCGCAGTTATCAGCATCTGCCTTTTGAAGTGCAAGAATTATACGCTTGATCTCATCAAAGTTTCTGCCCGTGCTGAGCGGATAGTAAAGAATCGTGCGTATCTTGCTCTCCGGATCTATTATAAATACAGCGCGTACAGCTTGTGTATTTGAAGCTCCCGGCTGGATCATGCCATATTTGTTGGCAACCTCCATGCGTATGTCCTCAATCAGAGGGAAAGTGACTTCAATGTTTTTCTTTCCGTTCCACTCGATTTCCTGTATCTTACGCAGCCATGCAATGTGTGAGTATAGCGAATCTACGGATAAACCGATAAGCTCGGTGTTAAGTGCCTTGAATTCCTCTATCATCGAGCCGAAAGTCATAAACTCGGTGGTGCAGACAGGTGTAAAGTCTGCCGGATGTGAAAACAGTATAACCCATTTACCTTTATAATCTGCAGGGAAGTGTATATCTCCCTGTGTTGTAATCGCATCAAATGCAGGAGCTTCTTCTCCTATAAGAGGCATCGTGTAGCGTTTTTCTTCCATGTTAGTCTCCTTTCGGTGTTTCAAATTTATATAGTATCTTATTTTTCATTTTATCTACGACATCTAACTTGCGATTCTGCAATTTATGCTGCCGTATTGCTGCTATATATATCTATTACCCGTTTTGGGTTAGTGTAAACTAACATTTGATAAAAATTCTCCTGCCTGCATGCCAATTTTGAACAGATATTATTATACTGACAATCTATACGATATTGTGCAATTTTTCAACTGCTTTCATATCATTTTTTTGCGATAATCATCAAAATCAATATCTACTAAAGTTATAATAGCATCGTCAAATTGCAGTTCTATTGATTCCATTGATGATGGGATTGGTAATTTTTCATTGTTTGCTTGCATATCAATTCCGACTACTCCTATAGCATCACGCGCCATTTCTATAGCTGTTGTCATGTCCTCACCTTCAGTGTTGATGTTGAAATCCGGAATGAACACTATAAAATTTTCTTTGTTACCTTTTGTTAAGACAATTGGATATACGGGTTTCATTTTTTCACCTCCGTTTTATTGCAGCACTCAGAATCACGTAAGCCTTGAAACAATTGAAAATCGCCCACTTGCCGAGTGTTCGACTGTGAGCGATTTGGTGCGCCATGCGGGACTCGAACCCACAACCTACTGATTCGTAGTCAGGCACTCTATCCGATTGAGCTAATGGCGCAGATATTCAATTATGTGCAAGGCACTAATACATTATACAAAACCATGTCTGATTTGTAAAGTAGATAATGCAAAACTCATCAAAAACTTCGTGAAAGAACAAGACCCGCAAGAGTGTACCTGCGGGCCGTGCTTGTTTTGATATTAGTCCCTACTTCTTCGGCGAATCATATTTTTCTTTGATAACACCTGCACGAAAGGCCTCTGCCAGAGCCTTTACATTGTCTGCACGACGCTGCAACTCCCTTCCCTGATCCGTATCTATTACGAGTATTCTTTCAGGAAGCGTTTCAACCGTCTTGACTATAGGGCTGTTGAAAACCTGCGTGCCGTCAGGCTTAAGCGGCGAATACGGTTTATGCTCCGCCAGAGCCATGAAGCGCGAGTTGAAGATGAACGTATATCCCGCTATACCGGTCTGCTTCTGGTAAGCCTTTGATATACCGCCGTCTATTACATAAAGCAGGCCGCCGCCTTTGATCGGGCTTTCGCCGTCTTTGATCTTAACCGGAACATGTCCGTTCAGAATCTTGGAGCGCGAAGGATCAAGTCCGAATTCGATAAGTATCTTTTCGCAGAAGTCGCGTCTGCTGATCAGCTTGTAATATGGTCTGATCGGTTCCTTGTGAGCTGCTTTGTCTGCGATAAACACACGCTCAAACGTAGTCATCTTCTCTTTACCGAAGAGCGGTGAATCCTTGCCTAGCCACAAATACCACATGATGTCTCCCGGTCTTCCGTACTTTTTCACAGTTTCAGGATAGAAATACGAAGCCCTGATCATCTTGTCGAGGTGATCCATCAAAGCCTTCCCTTTGTATGTCTTTCCGTAAATTTCTACAGGCAGGAACTCTCCGTTCTCGTCTACAGGAATGCAGCCGTGGTAGAGCAGATTGCCGTTTATCGTCTTGTAAAGCGAGCCGTGGCTGAAAAGAAAACGAATATGATTCTGCATACGCTGAGAGTTAAGTATAGACGATTCGAGCGAATGCATTACCTCGTTTTCGCCTTCTGTAAGCGCATACGGGTCGTTCATATCTATCGTAGGGAAATTCGTCTCCCTGAGTTCATATGTTACGCCGTCTATCGTAACCGTTCCTTTTTCGATATCAAGCTTATCAAACACAAGTCTGTTATCGAGACCAAATTCAGGATGCTCCTTTATCATCTGACCCTCAAGCTTGAACTGTATGATGGCTATCGCCTTGTGCATCTTAGCTGCAAGCTGATCGTCTACAGGGTCAAACTCATTGCGGTCAAGGATATGAGGCTGGAACTTTGTGCAAGGGTCATTGCCGTATGTCATTGATGCAAATGTAGTAAGACGTCTCAAATTGATGCCGTATCCTACTTCGAGCATATCAAAATTATTGTAGCTTATGTTCATCCTTATGATGTTCGCAATACAGGCCCAGTTTCCCGTAGCTGCACCCATCCAAACGACATCGTGATTTCCCCACTGAAAATCTATCGAATGGAAATTCATAAGGTAGTCAAGAATATAGTCCGGGTGAGCGCCTCTGTCGAATATATCCCCTATTATATGAAGCTGATCCACCGCAATTCTGCTTATGGTATCGGTCATCTCCTTGATGAACGTTTCGCCGTATCCGGAATCAACTATGGTGTTGATAATCTCACTATAATAATGTGCGCGGTTTTCCTCATCGTCTGCATGAAGCAGCTCATCCATGGAATAATCCATATACTTAGGGAGTCTGCTTCTTACCCTTGATCTCGTAAACTTCGTCGAGACCGATTTACATATCGTAAGTAGACGATATATCACCGTAACGCACCACTGATCAAAATCATTTTCGCTTTTTTTGCGTCTTTTGATTTCAGCCTCCGGGTTATATACGAGAGCTGCAAGGTCATCCCTGTCATCCTCGCTTAAAATTCCTCCGTAGCACTCATCAATCTTGCTTTTGATCGTTCCTGATGCACTCCTTATCATGTGAATGAAGGCTTCGTGTTCTCCGTGCAAATCGCTCAAAAAGTATTCCGTACCCTTAGGAAGCGCCATTATGGCTTTTAGGTTGATGTACTCTGCAGCAGCCGCCATCCTGTTTGGAAATTTTTCCGCAAGCAATTCAAGATACTTAATATCAGGCATTTTCCCCTCCAAAATGTGACTTACCGCGACAGCTCATTGCCGCGGTAATCTTTTATCAGTCTTCTAAGATCAAAATATTCGCACCGAGGGCACGGAATTTTTCTACGAATTTCTCGTATCCGCGCTCGACATGATAGATTCGGGATATTACAGTCGTTCCGGATGCCACAAGTCCTGCAAGCACGAGTGCTGCTCCCGCCCTTAAGTCTGTAGCGGCAACATTTGCTCCCTCAAGCTGCTTACCTCCTGAAACAAAGGCCTTGTTCCCCTTCGTTGAGATATTTGCACCCATTCTGTTCAGCTCGGCAACATGCATGAAACGATTTTCGAATACGGTTTCTATTACATTGCTGTTACCTTCTACCGTAGTCAGGAATGACATGAACGGAGACTGAATATCAGTCGGGAATCCGGGATACGGAAGAGTCTTGAGGTCCGTTGCAACGAGCTTCTTATCAGCACCGTTGACATACAGCCCCTCATCCGTCAGCTCTACCGTCACGCCACATTCCTTAAGCTTTGCCGTTATAGGCTTTACGTGATCCGGCACAACGTTCTGTATCAAAAGCTCACCGCGGGTTATAGCAGCCGCAAGCATAAACGTAGCCGTTTCGATTCTGTCCGGTATTACAGTATGATCCGTTCCGTGCAGCTCCGATACGCCCTCTATCTTGATAGTGTCCGTTCCTGCTCCTTTAATTGATGCTCCCATCCTGTTCAGGAAGTTCGCAAGATCTACTATTTCAGGCTCTTCCGCCGCATTTTCTATATATGTCGTTCCTTTTGCCAGAACTGCGGCAGTCATAATGTTTTCCGTTGCACCTACGCTTGGAAAGTCAAGATATATTGAAGCTCCTATGAGTCCTTCTTCGCCCACGATCGCTTCTACGATATTATCCTTTTCGGTCACCTTTGCTCCAAGAGCTTCAAATCCCTTCAGATGAAGGTCAACAGGTCTCGCCCCGATAGTGCAGCCGCCCGGCATATATACCTTTGCATGTCCTACCCTTGCGAGAAGCGAGCCCATTATCAAAAACGACGCTCTCATCTTGCTCGCAAGGTCATAGCCGACCTCACAGCCGCTCAGATTCGCCATATCTATTTCGAGTTCGCCTTCTCTTGTAAATTCAACATTTCCGCCGAGCGAAGAAAGAATTTCCGTCATGACCTTAACGTCAATAAGATCCGGAACATCTCTGATCTTACACTTTTTGCCCGGTAAAATTGCAGCCGCCATCAAAGGCAGCACCGCATTCTTGGCTCCGCTTATGTGGACCTTCCCCGCAAGCGGACCGCTGCTCTGTACTAAATACTTAGCCACGTCAATCCTCCTGTTTTGCTGTAACGCTTACAGTTTTTTCATTTCGGCTATACAATTAGCACATATGCTTCTGCCGTGAATCTGCTTTATGTCGTCATTGCTTCCGCAGAATATACATGCCGGTTCGTATTTCTTGAGCATGATGTATTTGTCATCAACAAATACTTCAAGTGAATCGTCAGGTTTAATTCCGAGGTTTCTTCTTAATTCTATTGGAATGACAACTCTGCCGAGCGAATCGACAGGTCTTACTATTCCTGTTGCTTTCATGTTAATTCTCCTTTGGGACTATTTGCTCTTCTTTATCATTGAAACGAGAGAGCTGATCGATTTTGCAACGCTCGAAAGTGATGCGAGTCTGTTTTCGTTGCCTTTTGCTGCGCTTGAAAAGCTTACTATGGCACTTGAAAGATCATCGATAACAGGCTTTGTTTCAACTGCTTTTTCGTGTATTATTCCGCTTACAGTCGAAGTGTCGTCGAGAATGCCGTTAAGTGTCTTAAGCGTCTTCGTCAGATTTGACACAGCGACAATCATAAATACAAGAAGTACAGTAGCCGCCGCAAGAAGCGAGCATATCAGCACCAGCTTAACATCTACAGTTATCATATTATTACCTCCACTAATATAACATCATATATCCTGCTGCCTCTCATAGGCAGAAAGCAGTCGTTTTGTGTATGTACCGTCATCGTTTCTGACCGCAAGCGGCGGAAGCAGCTTGAGCTCTCTTTTCCCGTGCTTAACTGCATGAACCAGTAAAATATTCGGTACCTCACCGAGCTTGCCGCTTACGAAGCACATTTCCTTCGGTTCAAGCCCGTGTGCACGGCAGCTCTCGCATATATCTACAAGCCTCGACGGTCTGTGAACCATAAACAAATCGCCTCTGTCATCAAGCAGATATTCCGCAGCCGCAATAAAGTCGTCAAGATTCCCGTGAATCTCATGGCGTGCCGATGCTTTTGACGGGTGGCTGCACCTTATGCCTGCCGAATCCTTAGTGTACGGCGGATTCATAGTTACGGCATCAAAGCTCGCTTTTTCGAGTCTCGCTTCATCTATATCCCTTACATTTGCCGAAACGAACATCAATCTGTCATCAAGCTTATTGAGCTTTGCGTTTTCTATAGCAATTTCATACATTTCGGGTATAACTTCAACCCCTGCAATCAGTCCCGCACCGGTCTTGTGAGAAAGTATGAGCGGAACGATACCGTTTCCTGTGCCGAGATCGCATATTCTGCTCGTCCGTGTATAGCGCCTTCCCTTTGCAGCCATATCAGCAAGCAGAACCGCATCTACTCCATAGCAGAAGCATTCCGTTTCCTGTATAACCTTGATATCCCCAAAGCCCGTATCGTCGATACGCCTCGCCATCAGTCGCCTTTGATGAGTTCTGCAAGCTCATCCTTATATTCCGCATCAACTTCGGAGAGAATGTCGTTCTCGTCTGCATGGGAACAACAATTTTTGCATTGCGGTCTGCGTTTTTTCGGATTAAGACGCCTTACATCCTCTTTGCTGTACGTGATTATATCGGAGCCGAGCTTTTCTGAGCCGTCCTCATCCTTTTCTCCCGAATAATGACGTACTCTGAGCGTGCCCTTAAGCAAATTCGTATCTATGACCTTACCGATTCCGTCGTTAGTCTGAACCTTTTCTCCCGGCTCAGGCATGCCCTTGCGTAAATCTATGTATGCGTCATTTTCGTATTTGAGGCAGCACATAAGCCTTCCGCAAATACCGCTTATCTTTGTAGGATTAAGTGAGAGGTTCTGTGTCTTCGCCATCTTGATGGATACAGGCTGAAAATCCGACATCCATGAAGCGCAGCAAAGGCTCTTTCCACATGAGCCACAACCGCCTATCATCTTCGCCTCGTCTCTGACACCTACCTGACGCAGCTCTATTCTCATACGGAATACGCCTGCCAGATCTTTGACGAGCTCGCGGAAGTCAACGCGTCCGTCCGAGGTGAAGTAAAATACGACCTTGTTATTATCAAATGTATATTCGACATCTATAAGCTTCATTTCGAGGGAATGCTTGTCGATTTTTTCCTGGCAGAGCCTCATCGCTTCCGCCTTCTTGCTCTCGTTCTCTTCACGCTTCCTGATGTCTTCTTCACTTGCAACTCTGACTATGCGCTTGAGCGGTTTGATTACGTCTGCTTCTTTTACCTTTGTTACAGGCATTGCAATCGTTCCGAATTCGAATCCTCTTGCCGTTTCTACTATAACGCCCATTCCTAATTCGAGTCCGTCTATTTCTTCAGGGTCAAAGTAATATACCTTTCCGGTGTTCCTGAATTTAACTCCGGCCACTGTTATCATCTATATTATCCTCCGATACTGAGCAGTAAATGCTTGATAGCATATTTACCGTTCACGTTATATGAAATATCCTTTCGGGCTTCCTCTATCATTCTTATCGCTGCCGAAGCCTCTTCAACATTAAGCAGCGTATTATTATCGCTTATACTCTCCGTTATAGCCGAACGCATAAGCCTCTCAAGTGCATCGAGCAAAGCCAGCGCGTCCTTGCTGTCCTTCACCTTCGATTCAAGCAGCTCCTTCCATTGATGAAACGGGGCTTCTCGTGAAATCAGCTCAATAAGATCCGATGCCAATGCTGCAAAACCGATTTCACTTCCCGAAGGTTCTGTGATCGTCTGACCTGTCAGCCTTATTCTCACACATCTTGACCTTATAGTCGGAAGAAGATTTTCGCTGTTCTCCGACAAAAGCATGATTATCGTTCCGGGTGAAGGCTCCTCAAGCGTCTTGAGAAGGCGGTTCTGTGCCCTGACGGTCATAGTATCCGCATCCTCTATCACGGCGATATTACGCCCTGCGGTTGCGGAAGCTTTGATGAGAAGGTTGCTCTGAAGCGACTCTATTTCCTTATCCTTCAGCGATTTGTCATCAGCCGATATTCTGTAGAGGTCCTCATAGTTTCCGTGCTCTATGCTTCTGCATACTCCGCATATGCCGCAGCCTTCTCCCGGCTTTGCGGCGCATAGTATCGCCTTTACAAAATCAAGCGCAAAAGCCGTTTTACCCGAAAGCCTGTCTCCCTCAATTATATAAGCGTGTGCTATCTTGTCATTTATTATTGCCCTTCTGATGTCATCGACACATCTTCCGTGGCAGGCGTGATCGCTTAACGCCATAACATTCTCCTCTGCCCCTTATTCCCCTGCAAAGATCCTGTCAAGGTAAGCGTAAATGCTCATCTTAACATCCTCCTCGGAAAGCGATGCATCTACGAGCGCAAAACGATCCGAGCCTTTGCTGCGCGCCTCTTCTATAAGCGCAACATATCCGTCATACACTCTGTCATGAAAGCCTCTGCCCTCGGTCTCAAGCCTGTCGAGCGTTCTCTTTCCGATTCTATCCATGGCCTTGCTTGGCGTAATGTCAAGGAACACGGTAAGATCCGGTATGCATCCGGCTATAGCATAATCGTTTATCACCTTGACTGGTTCGCCGAGTTCTCTGCCATATCCCTGATACGCTATGCTCGAATCGACGAATCTGTCGCAAAGGACGCTTATTCCCTCTGCAAGCGCAGGCCTTATTTTCTGTTCGACATGCTGGGCTCTTGACGCAGCATAAAGCAGGGCTTCCGCCATAGGGCACATCTCACTGTTCCCGTTATCGAGGATGATATGCCTTATCTTTTCCCCTATCTGCGTACCGCCCGGCTCCCTCGTAAATATATATGGGATATCGTGCGCATCAAAATACGCGCATATATTAGAAAGCTGAGTCGATTTGCCCGACCCGTCTCCACCTTCTACTGTTATGAAAAATCCGGGTTTGCTTCCCTGCATGCCTACTTCCCCTTTAAGATCGTATCCATTAGGTTATTAAACAATACGAAAAGAATATATACAAGCGGCAAGCACAGCAATACACAAAATATGATCTTAAGTGCCAGCATAGTTACTCCTTCTGTGTGGATATAGGAAAATTATACCATAACATCGATGCTTTTGCTATAAAAAAATGACCGCTTCATGCATCCTTGTATGTCAAAAACTTCACAATTTGATTATTATAAGAACAAAATGATAATTATGCATTGACACACCGTATTGACGCAATTTATAATTAATTTCAACATACTGATTAAGCACAGCGGTGCGCAAACATTTTTTAAGGAGGACATTATGGTTAAAGTACTTGATTGGCTAGTTGGCGTATTATGGGGATTACCGCTTATTATTCTCATGATTTCCACAGGTCTCTATTTCACGATCGCGTCAGGATTCTTTCAGTTCAGACACTTCGGGCACATCATGAAAAATACTGCCGGTAATCTGTTCAGCAAGAAGTCACAGGACAGCATAGACGCACACAACAAAGGGCAGCTTTCCGCCTTTGAAGCTATCTGTACGGCTGTCGGCGGCACTGTAGGATTCGGTAATATAGCCGGTGTTGCAACTGCCGTTGCTGCAGGGGGTCCGGGTGCTATCCTCTGGATGTGGCTCTGCGCATCTCTCGGAATGATACTTAAACAGGTTGAGGTAACGCTCGGTGTATTCTACCGTACAAAAAACGAAAAAGGTGAATACTACGGCGGACCTACATACTACATGGAAAAAGGTCTCGGTGAAAAGAGACATTGGGGCGGTGTTTGGAAGATCTTTGCTTTCATCTTCGGAATCGGAATCTTCTCGACATTCTTCGTTTCTTCTTCAAACCTTACAGCGGCTCAGGTTCTTGCCGGTGCAATCGGTAAAGAAACACTTACAGTCGCAGGCTTTGAGCTCAACACAATAATCCTCATGGGATTTGTAATCATGATTGCGACATATATCGCAACTACAGGCGGAACAAAGGGTATCGCATCAAAATTTTCAAAGCTCGTTCCTTTCATGAGTGCGCTTTATCTCTTAATGGGAATCGCAATGATCATAGTAAATGTAAAAGCCGTTCCGGGAGCTATCGGGGCTATCTTTAGCGGAGCATTCACGGGAACTGCTGCAGTCGGCGGATTTGCAGGTGCTACTGTAGGCTCAATCATCAGAACGGGTATGTCACGTTCGGTTTATTCTAACGAAGCAGGCTGGGGTACTTCCCCGATGATCCACGCTTCCGCAAACACTGAACACCCTGTAGCTCAGGGACTTTGGGGATCATTCGAAGTATTCTTTGATACATTCATCGTATGCTCGATAACAGGTCTTTCTGTTATCTTAAGTGGAATGTGGTCAGACGGAACAAACGGCGGAACACTTGCTCAGTCGGCATTCTCGGAAGGCTTCGGCTCAGTAGGAGCTATACTCCTTGCAATAATAATGGTAATCTTTACCGTAACCACATCAGGCGGTTGGTTTACTTACTACATAGCAGTATTGCAGCATCTGAATAAGAACGGTTCAGCGTTCTTTGATATACTCATGAAGATATTCTGGGTAACGCGTGCACTTCCTGCTATGCTCTGGACAATATACCTTGTAAAGACCAATAATCAGGGATTTATCTGGACTGTAGTAGATATCACATCTGCAGTTCCGACATTTGTAAACGTATTTGTAATCATGGTACTTTCGAACGACTATCTGAAGCTGCTCAAGGATTACAAGGCAAGATACATGGGAATCGGTACGGTAGAAAAAGATACAAAGATCTTCTACGAAGACTAATCAAATTCAATTATAAGGAAGTTACACAATGAAAGTTTTATACAAAAATGCCGAAGTATACACGGGAGAGCTTCCTCTCAAAGAGGCTTTCGCCGTCGAAAACGGCAAGTTCATATTTGCAGGAAGCAATTCCGAAGGCGATGCACTCGGATGTGATGAAGTCGTAGATCTAAAAGGCAAATTTGTCTGTGCCGGCTTCAATGACAGCCATATGCACCTTTTGAATTACGGGCTTGCACTCTCAATGGCTCCGCTCAACGAACACACAGGCAGCC
>JAEXBK010000058.1 GCA_023394035.1 Bacillota bacterium | reverse complement strand
CTTAATTGAGAGAGCACGGAGGATCTGTGCTCTCTCTGAAAGAGCGGAGCTGTTATTATGAGCAAATATATAATTCGACGTTTAGCACAAGCGGTTCTGATCCTGATCTGTGTGACAGTAATCGTTTTTGTATTTATAAATATAGCGCCGGGGGATCCTTATACACAGAGACTTGACCCGTCGGTTTCGGCAGAGGTAAGGGAGGAGATGCTCACTAAAATGGGGTACTATGATCCTATTCACATTAAGTACTTCAAGTGGGTGAGAGACATATTCCGCGGTGACTTCGGATTTTCGATAAAATATAAAAAACCGGTTTGGGACGTGATAAGCGAGAGACTGCCTAATACGATATTGCTCGGAGTCGGCGCGCTGATTTTGAGCACACTGATCGCGATTCCGGCGGGAAAAACGGCAGCTACAAAAAGAAACTCAATAGGAGATTATCTCGGTACGGTATTTTGCTTTATAGGTATTTCCATACCGGCATTTTTCTTCGGTCTTTTGATGATAAAATTTTTTGCCTTTGACCTGAAAATATTTCCTATTTCGGGTATGATGACGGCGGGGGCTGCTTATAGCGGAATAGACGGAATTATTGATATTGCAAGGCACCTCGTTCTCCCTGTGATTGTTCTCGCACTTCTTCAAACGGCAACGCTTATGAGATATACGCGTTCGAGCATGCTTGAGGTATTTGATCAGGATTATATAAGAACGGCAAGAGCTAAGGGCTTAAGCGAGAGCGATGTGGTAAATAAACACGCGTTTAAGAATGCTCTTATTCCTGTAATCACCGTATTGTCAATGCAAATACCTTCAATCTTTTCAGGAGCCGTGCTGACCGAAACGATTTTTGTTTGGCCGGGTATAGGCAGGTTAAGCTATACGGCTATACTTGACAGAGACTATCCGCTTATAATGGCGCTTTTGCTTATGACGACGCTGATAATTTTGATTTGCAATCTTGTCGCGGACTTGCTCTATGCCCTTATCGATCCGAGAATAAGATATGAATAACGGAGGTGATACTGTGACTACAAAAAAAGACAGCGGAAGGGTATCGCTTAATTCAATAGCATGGAAGCGGTTCAAAAAGAATAAACTTGCCATGTTCGGACTCATCGTCCTCATATTGCTTATGGCGGCGTCTGTAGCAGCTCCTCTGCTATCACACTACGGAAGAGATGATATAGACCTTTATAATATTGAAGCGGCTCCGAGCAGGGAGCATATACTCGGAACGGATGAGCTCGGAAGAGATGTTTATACGAGATTGCTTTACGGCGGCAGAGTATCTCTTGCCGTAGGCATCCTTGCCAGCATATTTGAGATTGCAATAGGCGTGACGCTTGGAGCGGTTGCGGGATACTACGGAGGCAAAACGGACAGCATAATAATGAGGCTGACGGATATTATCATGTGTTTTCCTTTCTTTGTCGTTGCGATTGCGCTTGCGGCGATGATAGGTCCGAGCATGATGAACCTTATCTTTATTATCGCCATCCTCGAGTGGACAAAGATCGCACGTATAGTAAGAGCCGAGGTTCTTAGTCTTAAAGAAAGAGAATTTATTCAAGCTTCAAAATCAATGGGTCTGAGCGGATTTGAAATCATATTTAAGCATGTCCTTCCCAATACATTCTCATCAGTTTTGGTATTTGCAACTCTTGCAATAGCAAACGGCATACTCACGGAAGCCGCTTTGAGCTTTTTGAGCATGGGCGTAAGACCGCCGCAGCCAAGCTGGGGGAACATGCTTTCGGCGGCGCAAAGTATGAGAGTTCTGCAGTTTGAATGGTGGATGTGGATCCCTCAGGGGTTCCTTGTGTTCATTACGGTCATATCGATCAATTTTGTAGGCGACGGCTTGCGAGATGCGCTTGACCCTAAGCTGAAAATATGAGGTACTGTAAGATGAAAGATATTTTGCTGGAAACGAAAAATCTCAGAGTTTGCTTCAAGACTGATTCCGGTATTGTCAGGGCTGTCGACGGCGTTGATATAGAAGTCGAACGCGGTAAGGTCCTCGGCATAGTAGGAGAGTCCGGAAGCGGAAAAAGCATAACGTCACTTTCCGTAATGCGCCTTGTTCCGAAGCCGAACGGGTATATAGAAGGCGGTCAAATAATCTTTAACGGAGAGGATCTGCAAGAAAAAAACGAAAAAGAAATCAGAAAAATCAGGGGCAATAAAATTGCGATGATTTTTCAGGAACCGATGTCATCCCTTAACCCGGTATTCAAGATAGGATACCAGCTCGGAGAGGCTTTGAAGCTGCATCAGGGGATCAAAGGCGAAGAAAACCGCAAAAGATGCATAGAAATGCTTGAGCTTGTAAGGATACCGGATCCCGAAAGAATGCTCGGACGATATCCGCATGAGCTTTCGGGCGGTATGAGGCAGAGAGTTATGATTGCGATGGCAATACTTTGTGACCCGGAGCTTATGATAGCTGATGAACCGACGACTGCCCTTGACGTAACGATTCAGGCACAGATCCTGCAATTGCTCAAGGAGCTTAAGGATAATCGCAATATGTCGATAATGTTTATTACGCACGATCTTGGGGTCATCGCTGAAATCGCAGACCGCGTTGCCGTTATGTATTCGGGTAAAATCGTCGAAGAGGCTGACGTCGATGAACTGTTAAATCATCCGTTGCATCCGTATACAAAGGGCTTGATAGAGGCTATACCCGAAAATTACGATGAAAGCACGGGCTTTAAGTCCATCCCCGGCATACAACCGGGCGGAGGAAGTATTATGGACGGCTGCGGCTTTGCTCCGAGATGCAGGCTTGCATGCGATGCGTGCAGAGAAAAGACGCCTGAGCTCAAAGAAGTAGGTGAAGGACACAAGGTAAGATGCATTTTGGATATGAAAGAAGGAATATAAAATGGCTGACAAACTGCTGGAAATAAAACAACTGAAAAAATATTTTCCGATAAAGCAGGACCGCCTTTTTCAACCTCCGAAGACGGTCAAGGCGGTAGATAATGTGTCATTTGATATTATGAAGGGCGACATTGTCGGGCTTGTCGGAGAATCCGGGAGCGGGAAAACGACGATAGGCAAATGCGTAATGAATTTGACAGAGCCTACCGGAGGCATGGTCAAATTTGAGGATAAGCGACTGTTCGATATCGAAAACGGGTATAAAATCAAAAGCAAGGAGCTTGAAGTGATTCACCGAAATATGCAAATGGTGTTTCAAGATCCTTATGCATCGCTGGATCCGAGAATGAACGTTGAAGCGATTATAACGGAGGGCATAAAGAAATTCAAGCTGTATGGCGACTCCGAAATCCACGAGAGAGCGGTGAAGCTCGCGGAAGAATGCGGGCTTGACGAATCATGTCTCTGCAAATTTCCGCATCAATTCAGCGGAGGTCAAAGACAGCGCATAGGTATAGCAAGGGCGATTTCAATGGAACCTAAGCTTATAATATGCGATGAGCCTACCGCGGCGCTTGATGTATCAATACAGTCTCAGGTGCTGAATCTTATGCTTGATCTCCGAAAAAATAGGGAAATGTCATATTTGTTTATTACGCATAATATGGGAATCGTCGAACACTTTTGCAATAAGGTGTGTGTTATGTACTTAGGCTCAATCGTTGAAATCGCAAGCTCAAGTTCGTTGTTCGCATCACCTGCGCATCCTTATACGAGGGCGCTGCTTGAAGCCACACCGTCCGTAAGAAATCCGAAGACCGGCGGAAGACAGCTTTTGACGGGAGAGATTCCAAGCCCGTCATCGCCGCCTTCGGGTTGCAAATTTCACCCTCGCTGCCCTTATGCGAAAGCGATATGCTCGAAGGAGTCCCCTGAGCTTAAGGAAATGGAAGCGGGTCATATGACGGCATGTCATTTGTTTCGGTAATGACTTATCTAAAAGGAGTAGCTTATGAGGCTGATAGAAAAAATCGCGTCAAATATCGGAGAATATACGCGTACGGAACATAAGATCGCAGAGTATATAATTAATAATGTTTTGGAATTCACCTTGTCCACTATCGGAAGCGTCGCCGAGGAGCTCGGAACATCAAAAACATCGCTCAACAGATTTGCCAAAGGACTCGGATTTGACGGCTATACGGATTTCAGAAAAAAGCTTCAGGAAGAAGAGGTCATGACGGCAACCCCGGCTGAGCGATTCAAAAAGCTTGCCGGACAGAAGTATATGTCAAACGCCGAGATGCTCGGCAAAAAAGAGATTGATAACATATCACAGTGCTTGCTTAATATCAATGCCGAAACACTCGAAAAACTTGTTGAGGACATAGCGGACGCAAAACATGTATATGCGGTCGGATTTGACGTTGCGTCCTTTGTTGCGGAAATACTTTGCTGCAGGATGAAAACCTTCGGATATCCATTTGAATTTTTGGACGGACAGAGAGCCGCTTTTCATAGACGCATGATGTTTGCCGAAGAAAACGACATTCTTATCGTATTTGATTTTCCCGATTATAGTGATTATTGCGAGTCGGCAATAGAATACGCAAAGCAGAAAGGGCTTACAGTTGTCATAATCACGGATTACGTGACATGCCCTCTTACAAAATATGCGGATATGATGTATTACTGTGACTCGCAGACGGATATTTTCAAAAATTCTCTGATTGCGCCTATGTTCTTTATTAATCTTCTGATGTCCTCCGTAGCATACCGCAATGATAACAGAATGCTTGAATTTCTTGAAAAGCAGGAGGAGGTGAAAGCGTTTGAAAAACAAAACAAATGATGATAAAATGCGAAAGTGCGTAACGGATGCGCACCTTGATCTTGCGTTTGATCTGGAAAAGCAGAGAAGCTGGGGAAAGCATCATGTGCTGAACAGCGATTATTTGTCGTCGCTGCGTGCGGGTGGCGTTACACTCATCGTATCCTCGATATTTGTTGAAAACTTATTTGTTCCGGAAATGGCTCTGAGAATGGCTCTAAGACAGATAGCGGCATTAAAAGCGGATGTGGAAGAGTGCAGCGACAACTTTGAATTTTGCAGATCATACAAAGAGGTTATGTCAGCAAATATGAATGACAAAATTGCGGTGATGCTGAGTTTTGAGGACTGTATACCGCTATATCAGGATCTTATGATCCTTCCTCTGTTTTATGAACTCGGAGTAAGATTTATGGGACTGTCGTGGAGCAGAAGGAATTTTGCATGTGACGGCTCGTCGCTCGGAGCACGCGAATGGGGTACACCCGGCGGGCTTACCGAGTTCGGAATAAAGCTCGTAAGGCAATGCGATGAGCTTGGAATTATTATTGACGTAAGCCATCTCAGTCTCGCCGGCTTTAATGACTTGCTGCATTACTCGGAAAGACCGATAATAGCTTCACACAGCAACTCGGCAGCACTTGTTGATACCGAGCGAAATCTTAGCGACGGGCAAATACGGCAGATAGCGGCAAGGAAAGGGTTTATAGGCGTTAATGCCATGAATTTCATTACGGCGGACAGCGGCGGCAGGGAAAATCCCGAAGGACTTGCTGCGCATATAGCCCATATAGCTTCTGTCGGAGGCATAGAATGTGTAGGCTTCGGCTTTGATCTGAACGACCAAATACTTAAATACATACCTCCGGAGGAATTGAACTTAATATCGCGAAAATGCTTTGACGTGATAAATACTCACGCGGAAGTTCCGATTTTGATAGATGAACTGCGAAAGCTGAGGTTTTCAGATGGTGAGATAGAATTGATTGCAGGCGGGAATTACATGCGCTTTCTGCGCGACAACTTATAGCTATATTTTTCTCAGGGAGGCAGAAATGAAAGCAATTATAAACGGTAAAATTAAGACCATGACAGGTACGGACTATGAGAACGGGACGATTTTGATCGACGGATCAAAGATCGCTGATATAGGCGAGAATATTGCAGTTCCGGAAGATGCAGAGGTTATAGATGCGGCGGGAAGGCTCGTGCTGCCTGGCTTTATAGATGCACACAGCCATATAGGTATGTGGGAAGAATGTATCGGATTTGAGGGCGCTGACGGAAACGAATGCACCGATCCCGTTACGCCGAACATAAATGCGATAGACGGTGTGTATCCGCTTGATCCGCCTTTTGAAGAGGCAATGAAATCAGGTGTAACCTCTGTCGTTACGGGACCGGGAAGCACGAATGTAATCGGCGGGCAGTTTATTGCGATGAAAACTGTAGGACACTGCGCTGACGACATGACCTTCAAGAACCCCGTTGCGATGAAATGTGCCTTTGGGGAAAATCCGAAAAACTACCATTACAATAACAGAAAAGCAGCTCCGATGACGCGCATGGGAATAGCCGCAATACTGCGCGAAGCCCTTTCTTCAGCACGCGACTACATGCAGCGCAAGGAGATGGCGGACGGCGATATTCTTAAATGCCCGGCATACAATGCCAAGTACGAAGCGCTTATTCCGGTTCTAAGAGGCGAGCTTTCACTCAAAGTCCACGCCCACAGAAGCGATGATATTCTTACGGCAATCAGAATTGCAAAGGAGTTCGGAATCAAAGCGACGCTCGACCACTGCACTGACGGTCACCTCATCGTAGACGAAATAAAGCGCTCGGGCTTTGACGCCATAATAGGACCGAGCTTCGGCTTCAAGTCAAAGCTGGAGCTTAAGAACAAATCATTTGAAACTGCAGCAATCTTGAGCAAAGCAGGCATAAAGGTCGCAATAATGACGGATCACCCTGTTTTCTCCGAATCCGATCTTCCGATGTTTGCAGGACTTGCCGTTAAAGTCGGCATGGACAGGGAAGAAGCTCTGAAGGCTATAAGCATAAATGCCGCAGAGATCACAGGCATTGCCGACAGAGTAGGAAGCCTCGAAAAAGGCAAGGATGCCGACATCGTCATCTGGGAAACGGATCCGCTTTCGCTTGATTTTGAAACATATTGCACCATTGTCGAAGGCGAAATCACGCATCATAAATAATTAAAAGCAGCGGCGCAGGGCGGTGAATTAAGCTCGCCGCAGTAACGCTTGCACCGCAGCATGCGAATACAAGCTGTATAATTACGAAAAAAGGAGGCGCTAAGCCTCCTGATTTTTTAGTATAACACTAAACCATATATCCTATTCCGCATCTTCAAGTGCTTCGATGCCGGTTTTTGCAGTAGGCTTTGAGTCGCCGTGCATTACGAAGAGAATTGTCACAAAAGCGAGTGAAACGAAAATCGCCGCATAAGGGAAGAGTGCTCTCATGCCGAGTCTGTCCATGAGGAAGCCGGATGCTATCGGCGTTACAACCTGAGCAGCCATAGAGGCCGTATAGTAGTAGCCTGTGTATTTTCCGACATCGCTGCCGCTGCACATTTCCACTACCATAGGGAACGAGTTGACGTTGATAGTGGCCCATGCGATACCTGCAAGCGCAAAGAATACATTCATGAGCATTGCGGGACTGTCTGATGTCATCGTCATTGCTCCGGCAAAGGCACCTGCAAGCATTATTACACCTGCTATGATAGTCTTTTTTCTGCCGAATTTTGATGCTACGATGCCGACCGGGAGATATGAAATTATTGCCGCCGCCTGAGCAATCATCAGGGTAAGATTGTAATCCTTGTGCAGTATTGTTGTTGCGTATACCGAGTATTTTGATGTTACGGCGTTGTAGCCAATAAACCAGAATACGATGGAAGCAAGTATGAAGATGAGCGACTTTAGCTCCGCTTTTGAAAGCCCGCGACTTTGTGGATCGGAGGCATCCGCTTCGTCGTCTTTGTCTGTGATACCGAATTTTTTGCTCTCTTCCCGCATTTCCTTTACGAACAGAGGCTCCTTGACTGTGAGCATGAATATTACGAGCGCCGCAACCATCATCAGGGCAACCGTTCCGAAGAAGAATGTGTAATTCATCATCGAGTTCATCAGCTTGCTCGTTCCGAAAACCACGCCGAGGATGAGAACGATTATTCCGCCTGCAGTACCCATGAGATTTATTATGGCGTTAGCCTTTGACCTCAGCGGTTTTATTGTGACGTCCGGCATCAAAGCGACCGCAGGCGATCTGAATGTGGACATCGAAACAAGCGCGGCAAGCAGAAGCGTTACAAACAGTACAAGCGTACCCGGATTATCTTTTGTTATCTGCCTTATCAAAGCCTGTCTCGCAGGAACGACATAATTGGTGTAGTCGTGGTTTGTTACCTGCTTTCCGTTTTCGCCGGGGGCGATGCTTTTGATTGAGGTGAATTCGGCCTCAGTGAAATGATCGGAGAGCGTGAACTTTTCTCCGTCGGGTCTTATGAGCTCGGAATCCTTCTCGGCTTCGTAGATCCTTGAAAGCGCTATCTGATCGTCTATTTGCGATATGTCCTGAATGTTCTTTAGCTGTATTCCGTCAGCCACCGACAGACCGACAAAAGCGATGACGGCGACAATCGTTCCTACGAGGATAAAAGGCGTTCTTCTGCCGCGCGGGCTTTTGCACTTGTCTGATAGTGCGCCGAACAGCGGAAGCATGAAGAGCGCAAGTATATTGTCGAGTGCCATGATTGCGCCGGAGGATGTCTGAGACATTCCGAACTTGTTTGTGAGAATAAGAGGAATGGTGTTGTCGTATGCCTGCCAGAACATGCAAATCAGGAAAAATGCGAATCCTACGCAAAGGGTTCGTTTATAATTCAGTTTCATTTCTTTCTCTCCTAAAACGGGATGAATAATAACGTATATATGTATTCTACATTATTTCCGTATGTGGTACAATAAGTCCGAGAGGTAAATCATGACAACATCAATAATATTAATTTCGATTCCGGTGATTTTAGCTGCGGCAACGCTGCTGCTTACGGCACCGAACGGCAAGGCATCACAAAGATTCGCCGAGCTGAACACCCATTTTTTCGCCCATAGAGGGCTTCACAGCAAGGACAAATCCATACCCGAAAATTCGCTTCCTGCATTTGCGGCGGCGGCAGATCGCGGTTACGGAATGGAGCTTGACGTGCAGCTTTCAAAGGACGGAAAGGTCGTAGTCTTCCACGATGATGATCTGAAGCGTGCCTGCGAAATCGAAAAGCGCGTTGACGAACTCACATATGATGAACTTATGCGCCTCAATATTTTCGGCTCAAGGGAAAGAATCCCGCTTTTCAGCGAGGTGCTTTATCTTGTTGACGGCAGAGGTGCGCTCATAGTTGAGCTTAAGAGCGGAAGGCGAAACAGGGAGCTTTGTGAGAAGACATACAAGCTCCTAAAAGAGTACGACGGGAAATACTGCATCGAGAGCTTTGATCCTCGTATAGTCATGTGGTTCAGACGAAACGCCCCGCGCATTATACGCGGACAGCTTGCAAGCCCGCCGTCTTCATACGGAGGCTCAACATCAAAAACAAACTCCTTCCTTCTCGGAAACTGCCTGATGAACATTTTGAGCCGCCCCGATTTTATAGCGTACAAGATTTCAAAGAAGCCGCTGACGGTAAGGCTTGCAGAACGCCTCGGATGTGTTCCTGTATGCTGGACGAGCCGTAAGCCGGGAGACAACAAAGGCAACGCCGCCGAGATCTTCGAGTTTTACGAACCTGAAGTAAGGTAAGAGGTAATTCATGAACATATCGTACAGGAATCCGGAATTTGAACATTCAGTTGACAGTCATATAGAGGAATCGGAAAAAACGTTTTGATATAATTTGTTAGCATGGAGGTGGATATGGAAAAGAAGAGAAAGCTGCAGAGGTTATTGTATCTCGTTGCAATCGTATCGCTGCTCGGTTCGGCGATTTTCAACTTAGCCCGCTGGAAAACGCTTTGGGTAATCTCATCCTTCATCGGATGGGCTGCCCTGATTGCCGCGCTGATAGTCAGAAGAACGACGCCGAAGGAATAAAAAAACGCCCCGAATTGAAGCGGGGCATTTTATTATCTTAGCATATTTACAAGCTCTTCCGTGATTGCGATTTCATCGAGCTCGTCGTTTTGCATGAGATTCTGGAGCATCATGCCGTCAACGAGCAAAACGAGCAGCCAGCCGTAGAAATATTCTTTTTTCTCGGCTTCTTCGGGAGGCAGGTTCTTGCGCAGAAGCCGCTGTACGACGAGTCTGCCGAGTTCTTTTCTGAACAGGGTATAGCGGTCAAGGAGCTGCTGCCTGATTTTTTCGTCACCGTTTACGGCTTCGAGGGTCAGGTGAAGCCTGAGCCCCTTTCCCGAATCGTGTTCGCCGCGCTGCAGAGCGTATTTGACAAGGCGCGGAAGCGAGGTGTCCTTACCTGTATCTTCTATCCAGCTCTTAAGGTCACTGTAAAGTATTGCGAGATACGAATCCGCTATCTCGTATAGAATTTCGTTCTTGGTTTTGTAGTAATAGTAAACGCTGCCCTTCGTGACGCCGGCTTCCTTTGCTATGTCCGAAAGCGACACCTGATCAAAGGTTCGTGTTTTGAGAAGCTCGGAAGCGGCGGCGAGTATTTTTTCGCGTATATTGTCATTATGCGGAGCTGCCATAATCAAATCTCCCATCAAAGTTATTATCTATATATTACATTATAACGAATCGCGTTTTCTTTGCAATCATCAAAACCTTCGCGGTTGACTTTTCGAATAATAGGTGTATTATATAATCAAAGTTAGCCGAGCGGCTGACAGACTGAAACGGGAGGTTTCTTGATGGATATCGGTTTCTACATAAAGAAGAAAAAAATTGAAAAGGAATTCGGAGGCAGGATCGGGCTGGAGACGGTAAATAACTGCTATCACCTGACCGGCGAATGCGATTCTTGGCACGAAAAGGTGCGCGCAGGTCTTATGGCGGCAAAGCGCGGCAGCATGAAGCATATAGTAAACGACATTCGTGTAAATGACATGCCCGAATCGAGCAATCAGGTAGATGTGAAACGCGTATTTGATGAAGAATCAAAAGGCATGTCAAAGACATCTGCCGAGTTTCATCTCGGTGAGCTTCCGCCGTTTACGGATGACAGTTTGGACGGCGCTGCACCGGACGTTCTCGTTATAGGCGGAGGCGTTATAGGCTGCGCGATTGCAAGAGAACTCACAAAATACAAGCTCGACGTAATTCTCGTCGAGAAGGAATACGACGTTGCGATTCATGCGTCGTCGAGAAATGACGGAATGGTGCATCCCGGAATAGACATTCTTCCGGGCATGCTCAAGAAACGCCTGAACAACAAAGGAAACAGGATGTTTGAGAAGCTGTCCGAGGAGCTTGAGGTCGAGTTTAACAGATGCGGGCAGTATCTGTGCATGAACAAGTGGAGATTGCTGCCTGTGACGCTTTTGTCACTCCCGTATTTCAAGCTTACGGTTGCGGGGCATGCGAACTTTGTCGGGCGTAAAAGGCTTCACGAGCTCGAGCCGGGGCTTGCCGATAACATCAAATTTGCACTGTTTTTTGACGGAGCGGGAATAGTATGCCCGTTTAACCTTACGATAGCTTTAGCCGAAAATGCCGCCGAAAACGGAGCGAAGATAAGCCTTGATACGGCTGTAATAGGCATGGAATCCGAAGCCGGGGAGGCGGCAGGGGGAAAGCATACGGTCAAGACTGTCATTACGAACCGCGGACGAATACACCCGAGGATTATAATAAATGCGGCGGGAGTCTTTTCGGAAGAGATAGCAAGGATGGCAGGCGATCGCTTTTTCTCGATACATCCGAGAAAGGGCAGCAGCCTGATACTCGATAAGAAGGCAAAAAAACACATCAAAACACTGTATTCGCTGATCGGTCAAAGCTCAAAGAGCTCACATACAAAGGGCGGCGGTATAGTTTCGACGGTTCACGGCAATGTTTTAGTCGGACCGAGTGCGGTTGAAGTGAGCGCGAAGGAAGACTTTGCGACAGATCAGGCGACCGTAAACGGTGTAATGGAAAAGCACGGCGCAGAAGCCGAGTGGCTTGACAGAAGTCATGTAATCACATATTTTTCGGGTGTCAGAGCTGCGACATACGAGGAAGACTTCATAGTGGAAGTCGGGAGAGCTGCGGAAAATGTGATTCATGCGGCGGGCATTCAGTCACCGGGTCTCACGGCTGCTCCGGCAATCGGAGAAGAGGTTGCGAGTCTGGCGGTGAAGATGCTTTCAAGGAAAGCAGTCGTTGAGGAAAATTCCGCTTTCAATCCGCACAGAAAAGACTTTATAAGATGCTCCGAAATGAGCGATGATGAGCGTGAAAAGCTGATAAAAGAAAATCCGGCTTTCGGGCGTATGGTATGCAGGTGCGAAGAAATAAGCGAAGGCGAAATCGTTGCGGCTATGAAGAGACCTGTTCCGTGCAAGACGATTGACGGCATCAAGAGGCGCGTCAGACCGACATCGGGCAGATGCGGCGGCGGTTTCTGTACTCCGCTTCTTACGAAGATAATTGCAAGAGAAGCGGGAATTTCCGAGTCTGAAGTCTGCAAGGGCTATCCTAACGGAAATGTTCTGCTTGAGAAAAACGCAGGCGATGTCTTTGATGCGGGAGAAGCGGCAAGACACGGAGATGGGCAGAAAAAGGATTTTGTATGCATAATATGTCCGAACAGCTGTATGCTTCATGCCGATACTGACGCAAACGGTGATATAATAATTACGGGTAACAGGTGCCCGAAGGGAGAAAAATTCGGACGGAACGAGCTTACGAATCCGTCAAGAAGCCTTACCGCGACGGTAAGGACGACGAGCGAGGACGAGCCGCGTCTCCCTGTAAGAACGAGCGGCGAGCTTCCGAAGGCTTTGATCGCGGATGCAATTAAGGCGCTCGGCAAAGTTGTTGTAACGGACTCCGTAAAGTGCGGAGATATAATAGTAAAAGACATATGCGGAAGCGGATGTGATGTGATTGCCTCGAAGGATCACAGATAGGAGGAAGAGAGATGTCAAAGCCATATAAGAAATTTGAGCCGAAGTGGTTCAACGAAAAGTTTTCGTCAAAATCGTACAGGTCAATATTCAAATGGGGAGATCCGTCAATAATTAAAGCACCGAGAGAATCTCTATACGAGCTTCTGAAAAGCAAATTTAAGCTGACTGACGA
>JAEXBK010000109.1 GCA_023394035.1 Bacillota bacterium | reverse complement strand
AGATAAGAGCACAGGATAAGGATTTTTATGCACTTGTAAGGGTTCAGGAAACCGTTAAAGACCAAAGCCCTGCCATTTCAAAAAAAATTATCAGACTTTCAGCAGGAGAAGACAATAAGCTGACTGTTGCAGAAACAATAGACATTCAAATCGGGAACTAAACCCGGAAAATGATAGAACGGAGAATGAATGATTACAACTGATACGAAGAGAGAAAGAAAGCTCAGAAAACAAAAAAACGCAAAGCGAAACTCGATAATTACGCTTATTCTAGTTGTTATTGTTGTTGCCTTCCTGCTGCTTTTGAACTTTATAATAGACCTGCTTTGGTTTAAGGAGGTCGGATATGTAAGCGTATTTTTCACAAAGCTCATAACGCAGCTGAAATACGGAGTGCCGATATTCCTTGTTTTGAGCTTGCTAATGGGACTTTATCTCAGAGCACTCAGAGTCGGATATTTCAAGAAAATAGTCTCACACGAAGCCACCGACCTCAAAAAGCTCAGAATATACACGGCGGTGCTGTCTATACTGTTCGGTGGCATTGTTGCCGTTCACTTCATATCGAATCTGTGGTTCCAGATGCTCGAATTCATACACAGCACTGACTTTGATATAAAGGATCCGCTGTTCGGACTCGATGTTTCTTTCTACATATTCAGACTTGAATTTCTGTCGGAGCTTAATGCGATGCTGATCGGAATCGTGTTGCTTTTCGTAATAGCTACGATCATTTATTACCTGATCCTTCTTACGATGCACAGCCCTGATGTTTTCGAAGAAAACGAGGCGCAGCCGATAGAAGACGGAAAATACGAATCCGAAACCGAATCGGAGCAGACGCATAATAAACAGAATCCATTCGGTCATGATACACCGCTTGGCAAGATATTTGAACAGTTCGCGGCAGGAGCGGCAGCTCAGCCGAAGCCAGAAAAAAGAATTTCAAAAACAAACATAAATCAACTCATGAACATAGCATCAGGCAAGCTGACGCTTTTGGGTATGATTTTTTACCTGATGCTCGCTTCGCACTTTGCCCTTAAGCAGTTCGACCTCCTCCACGACCACACGGGAGTCGTTTACGGAGCAGGCTTTACAAGTGTAAACATCATCCTCTGGCTATACAGACTGCTTGCGGTACTCGCGGTTTTGGGTGCCGTCACGATCGGAATCCACATCAAAAAACGCAAGCTGACAAAGGCACTGATAGTACCAGGTCTTATAATAACAGTCGGCATACTCGGAACAGGTATCGGTATGCTCGTGCAGAACTTTGTCGTTTCGCCTGACGAAATCAATAAGGAATCCGAGTACCTTGCAAGAAACATTGAGTTCACGCAATATGCTTACGACATAGCCGATGTTGATAAGAGATCGTTTGCTGCAGGCGAGGGACTTACGGCAGAGGACATTTCAAACAATACCGACACGGTCAGTAACATAAGAATAAATGACTATATGCCTGTAAAGACATTCTACAACCAGACGCAGAGCATCAGGCAGTACTACAAATTCAACGATGTTGACGTTGACAGATACACGGTTGACGGAAAAACGACGCAGTCTTATCTTTCGGTCAGAGAAATAGACGACGAAAAGATAAACGATACATGGATCAACAGGCATCTGAAATATACGCACGGCTACGGACTTGCACTTTCACGCGTAGACAAGATAACGGCAAGCGGACAGCCTGATGTAATCGTAAAAAACATTCCGCCTGAGAGCCTTGCGTCGGAAATCAAAATCGACACGCCGCAGATATATTTCGGTGAGCTTTCGGACGATTACGTAATCGTAAACACGGGCGAAGATGAATTTGATTATCCCGACGGTCAGGAAAATGCGTACTCGAGATACGAGGGAACTGCGGGCATCAAGCTTAACATGCTTAACAGACTAATGTTTGCAATCAAAGAAGGCAGCATGAAGCTTCTCGTTTCATCAAATGTCAAGAGTGATTCGAGAATTATAATAAACAGGGATGTCACAACGAGAGTGAGCAAGATAATGCCGTATCTGAGCTATGAGGATGATCCTTACGGCGTAACCGTTGACGGCAAGATATACTGGGTCATAGATGCTTATACGACAAGCTCTTATTATCCGTATTCCGAACCTTATTCGGGAGAAGAAGGAACGACAAACTATTTCAGAAACTCGGTGAAGGCTGTTGTGGATGCGTATAACGGAACGGTAACGTACTATATTGTCGATGACAAAGACCCGATTGCGGCAACATACAAAAAGATTTTCCCGAACCTGTTCAAGACGCTTGCGGATATGCCGGAAGGTCTTAAGTCGCATCTGAGATACCCTAACGCGCTCTTTGCGATACAGGCTGACGTTTACGGCAAATATCACATGAACGACGTAAAGGTGTTCTATCAGAACGAGGATATCTGGGAGGTTTCACACGAGATATACGGCACAAAGGAAGTAAAGATAACTCCTAACTACTTCGTGCTTAAGCTCCCCGGAGAGAGCGGAGCCGAATTTGTAAGCATGCTTCCTTATTCACCTAAGTCGAAGAACAATATGACTGCGATTCTTTTGACGAGAAACGACGGCGAGCACTACGGAGAGCTCGTGCTGTATACCCTGCCGAAGAACAGAACCGTATACGGTCCGATGCAGATAGAGGCGCAGATCGACCAGAATACCGAGATCTCACAGGACTTCTCACTTTGGAGTCAGGCGGGCTCGACATACAGCAGGGGAAATCTGTTTGTCGTTCCTATCGAGGACTCTCTCCTGTACGTCGAACCGATTTATCTCGAAGCCGCAAACAGCGCAATACCTGAGGTCAAGCGTGTAGTAGTCGCTTATGGGGATAAGATCTCGTATAAGCCGACGCTTGCGGAAGCACTCGAAAATCTTTTCGGAGACGGCACAGGCGTAGAAGCTCCGGAAAATCCTGAAACGACAGAAAACGGCGGAGCAGCACCTGCCGGAGATATGGCATCATATATCAAGCAGGCGCAGGAGCTGTTCAATAAGGCTCAGGAATCCCTCAAAGCGGGAGACTGGGCAGGATATGGAAGATATATGCAGGAGCTTTCGGACATACTTAAGAAGCTGAATGCGACAAACTGATTTTAGAACGGAAGTGAGTAAGTGCTTGAATTTGATATAGATAAAATGCTTTTTACGATTCCCGCAGAGGATCACCAAAAAGAAAAGATAAAGGAGATACTTAAGGCGCACCCCGAGGTTCAGTATGTGTCGCTTGTAGGTATAGACATGGGCGGTCACGATACGGACGAAAAGATACCCGTAGACTTGTTTATTGAGGATATGGACAAGAT
>JAEXBK010000062.1 GCA_023394035.1 Bacillota bacterium | reverse complement strand
CTCGGAACTATGCAGGATGCGGTGGGAAAGGAAATCTTGAGCGGCAAAATGCCGGAAGCACCGGGAGAGGTGCTGCTTTTGATGAATCCCGAAGAAACATATCAGCTTGAAGCAGCTGAAGCATTTATCGGCAAAGAGCTTTACATATGCGATCAGGAACAGGGTTTTGTCATGGGTGAAGGCGCAGAACAGAAGGTGACGATATCAGGCTGTGCCGCTATGACGGAAGCGCAGATTGAAGAGCGCCGCACTTCATTTTCGAACTACTATGAGCTGATAATATGCGGAACTCCGGAGACCGAAAAGCTGCTTCAGACGAGCGTAATGGCGGGATATGTCAAGCAGGAAGCAAAGGTTAACGATGTGCGCTTTGTAATCGGAAACGGCGGATTGCCGATTATGGCTCATGAAGATCTGGAAAAAGGGGAAGTATATATACCTGAAAATATGGCTCAGCATTACGATTACGGTAATTGGTGGGGCAAGACTATAAGCATCAGGACCAAGGGACTGTATTTTACGAATGAACAGACCTTTGATGTGGACTATGTATATTCTGCGGCAAACTGCGAATGGCTGCTCGGAAAGAAGGCGGAGGAGCTGAACGGCGGAATATATATGAATGCAGAGGATATAAAATCGCTTTACGTTTCGGATAATTACCAATCATCGGTAATGATGGATCAGATACATTACAGCGAAGAAACGGTAGCGGCAATAAAAGCTGCCGGATATACCGCGCTCAGAGTCCACGACGGTCAAAACAGCGTAGACGAGACGGTAAAGGCTATCATAAAGAGCGTGAGAATGGCTCTCCTTGCGGTAATGATAAGCGTCATGTTCTTTGTAAGCTACTTCATAATCAAGCTCATCTTCAAATCGCAGAATATATATTATTCAACGGTCAGGATGCTCGGCGGAAGCCGGAATAACTGCTCGAGCGTTTTGATGATAGAGATGCTGATAGTATTCAATATAGCCTTTGGAATTGTTTCGACTTTCCTTCTCAAAGTGAAGGACGGTACGATATCGCAGTTCAAATATCTGAACGACATGGTATTGTTCTTTGAAATGAAGGAATTCTTCATTCTCTATGCGATAATCCTTGTAATGACGCTTTTGCTGGCGGCGAGATATTCGAGTCAGATGTTCAAGAAGACGGCGATGAACTCATATAAGGAGGAGGTGTAGAATATGATCAGGATCAATAAGGTAAGAAAAAGCTTTAACAGACACAAAGCAAATGAAATACGAGCTATTGACAACACAAGCGTAGAGCTTGCGGATACCGGTCTTGTAACCTTCCTCGGAAACTCGGGCTGCGGAAAAACGACACTCCTTAATGCCATAGGCGGACTTGATAAGGTAGACGGCGGCGATATATTCATAAACAACGAACGCCTTACCCGCCGCACGAGCGGAAGGCGTGATGTGATAAGAAACCTTAATATCGGATATATTTTCCAGAACTATAATCTGATCGAGGATGCGACCGTCTTTGAAAATGTTGCACTTGTTCTCAAGATGGTAGGTTTTAAGGACAAAAAGGCGATAGAACGACGCGTAATGTATATACTTGAGCGTGTCGGCATTGCGAGATACAGAAACCGTCCTGCAAAGATGCTTTCGGGAGGCGAGCGGCAGAGAGTCGGAATCGCGAGAGCGATAGTAAAGAATCCGAGCATAATAATTGCCGATGAGCCTACGGGCAACCTCGATTCTTCAAATACCATCGAGGTAATGAATATAATCAAAGCCATATCAAAAGAGAAGCTCGTAATTCTCGTTACGCACGAACGCGACATCGCTGAATTTTACGCTGACAGAATCATCGAGATAGTAGACGGAAGGATAGTAGAGGACAGAGAAAATGAGCATGAAGGAAACCTCGACTATCGCATAGATACGAAGATATATCTGAAAGACATGCCCTTTACGAAGGATTTGTCAAGGGACGGCTTTGATATAAGGCTTTACAGCGATACTCAGGCAGCACCGAAGAGAATAAACATTGTAATACGAAACAATAACCTCTATATTGATGCCGGCGAGCAGCTTATGCTCGGGGCAGAAGGCTTTGAGGTTGTCGACGATCACTACAGAGGTCTGTCGAAGGAAGTGTATGAGCAATATAAGTTCGACTATGATTCATACTACAAGGATGCCGAACACATAGAAGGAATATCAAAGGGCGGTGCGCCTAAGAGACCTCATTACAGATCGGTTTATCGTAGTTTTAATTCGCTTGTAATGGGCTTCAAGAAGCTTGCTTCGTATTCGCGGCTCAAGAAAATACTTCTTCTCGGCTTCGTGCTTGCATCCATGTTCGTGATATACGCAGTTAGCAATGCAGCGGGAATATCACATGTGACCGATGACAGGTTTACGACGACAGATAAGAGCTATTTAAGCGTACAGGGTGCGGTTAGCATAGAAAAGCTTTCGGCATACGAAACGCTCGGCGGCGTAAAGGCTGTATATCCGGGCTCAATGAACATAAACATGTATCTGATGCTTGACGACTATATCCAGTCTATGAATCTTGGGTGCGGAGTTGAGGGTGCGCTCTCGGACAAATCAAATATAAAGGAGACTGACCTTGTACTCGGAAGGCTTCCGGAGGAAAAGGATGAGGTCGTCATCGATAATATGATTACGAGGAATATCCTTACCGATATACGCTGCAGAAATCTCAACATAAAGGAGAACGAGCAGCTTATCGGACGCAGGCTTAAGGTGTCAAACGATCTTCCGGAGTACAAAATTGTCGGAATAAGTGACAAGAAAACTCCGTGCATTTATACAGAAAAGGGCAACATATTGAGCATGCTGCAAAACAGAGGCGAGGGGTACGGTGATACGGAGGAACCGAGCCCGGAAGCCGGGAGCCGCATCAAAGCGTGGAGCCTGTTCAGTGAATCCGAAACGATAAAGATCGTAAAAGGTGATGCACCTGAAGCGGACTATGAGGTTCTCGTACCTGAATCCATGATGGAACAGGTCGGAATAGGCTATAATACGAATGTAAAGGTGGACGGTGAAAACCTCGTGGTTTCAGGTTATTATCACGATGAATACCAAGGCTCCGCCTTCTATGTAAACGATAATACGAAGCTAAAAGAGTATATTGCCTCGGTGAAGACGGTTACGATTTCTTCGGATAATCCTGAATCGACTAAGGCGGAGGTGGAGAGCGAAGGTAAAACTGTCATAAACCACTACGAAAATGATAAGGCGAGCTTTAACGCTCAGAACAGAACGGTTTTGTTCAGAACGATACTTGTTGCAGCGGTTATGGTTGCGATATCTTTGATAGAAATGTATCTGATGCTGAGAGCTTCGTTCCTTTCGAGGATCAAGGAGGTCGGCGTGCTTCGTGCGATAGGACTGAAAAAGAGCGATATATACAGAATGTTTGCCGGTGAGGTATTTGCGATAACGATCGTTACGGCGCTACCGGGAATGTTATTTATGGCATACATCCTTAATAGCGTCATCAAAGCTAGCTCGTACACCGAAAATATGTACAGGATGAATCCGGCAATCTTCGGAGCCGCACTGCTGCTGGTACTCTCGTTTAACCTTCTGGCAGGTCTGATGCCTGTATTTTCAACCCTTCGCAAGACGCCTGCTGAGATACTTGCAAGAAATGATGTAAACTGATTTGTTCCGTAAGATTAATATTTGAAAATCAAAAGCCGCCAAAGGTCAAGCCTTTGGCGGTCTTTACTGCTGTTATGCTTTGCGTGCTTATTTATTTTGCCTTAGCGCTGAAATATACGAAATAAACATCGCCCTTTTCACCGTTGTCATAGCTGTCAACGGTCGATACGGAGAAGTCCTTCTGACCTGCAGGAACTTCATAAACCAAAGTGCCCGTGCGCTCTTCGTCTATGCTTAATTCATATGTGTAAGGGAGCTGTTCTTCGCTTACTGCTGCAACCTCGTCTCCGGTTTCAGGATCTGAAGTTATAGGGAAGCGGAAGGCATCATCATCCTCAACACTCCACTGCATCTGGAAATCAATATCGCTCATAGGAATTGTCGCTGTATGTGTATTTTTGACTGTTACATTTACGACTATGATTTCGTTGCCTTCTGCAGGCGTATAGCCGTTATATTCGTTGCAGAGATAAGCATCGTTTACTGTGAAATCAAAGAAAACCGTACTTACCGTTTCGCCGAGTTTGTTGCTTTCCGAAGATGTATTGTCTCCGGAGCCGCCGAGCAAGCCGCTGCCTGTTTTGCCACAGCCGCTGAGAATTAAGGTTGTCATTATAACGACAACGAATATGCTAAAAAGCTTTTTCATTACGTTCCTCCTAATGCCCTTTACAGGACCCGTGAAATATTTTTTAAGATCGGGGCGTACAGCCAAATATAAATACTGACTGGCACTTTTCCCCACTTCTCACATATTAACATACATGTTGCTGATGACTCAAGAAAAATAATATAAAATTGTAAATAATATATGTACATTAGTCAATGATGTGAGACCAAAACGTTAAAAAAATAAAAACGTGTTTGATATCATCAGAGTGTTAATTTATTTCGCCGCACAATTTCTTAATTGGGCGGATAGTCAAGTGTCAGCGTGGT
>JAEXBK010000055.1 GCA_023394035.1 Bacillota bacterium | reverse complement strand
ATACTGATCGGTGCAGAGGTTATGCCGATTATGAATTTCATAGATACGGGAATCATAACAAACAGACTAATAGCGTCAGGATGGGCTGTGACAGATGCGAAGAAGCTTTTCGGAATGATCAGCGGGCAGTGTACTACCTTGATCGGATTTCCGCAGATATTCACTCAGGCTGTGGCCATAAGCCTCGTTCCTGCTGTTGCAAGTGAATACGCAATAGGCAAAATCAAAAGTGTACGCGACAATGTATATATAGGTAAGCGTATGACTATGATAATGGCGTTCCCGTGTGCAATGGGTATGATAGCACTTGCTAAGCCTATACTTACACTTCTTTTCAGAAATAATATTGAAACGGTTGACGTAGCATCTGTGACTTTATCCGTACTTGCAATAGGGATCGTCTTTATAGCAAGTGTTCAGACATCAACGGGAGTGCTGCAGGCCACTGCAAAGCAAAAAATTCCGGTGTATACACTTACGATAGGTGCGGTAATAAAGCTCATATTATCGTATTTGCTTGTAGGGATAACATCAATTAATGTAGTCGGAGCTGCAATTTCATCTGTAATCGCTTATGCTGTTGTAGCTGTCCTGAACGGTCTATACATAAGAAAGCATTTGGGAATAGAATTTGAATTTAAGCAAACCTACATTAAACCGCTTATAGCATCCGTCGTAATGGGAATTCTTGCATTCCTGACATATAAGGGCATCAATGCTTTTGCCGGCAATACGATAAGTACGGCTATATCTATACTTGTCGGAATGGTATCCTACGGAACGCTTATAATCGTACTCAAAGCTGTAACACATGACGAGCTCAGCTCAATGCCTATGGGAACAAAGCTAAATAGAATAATAGGAAAGTTTATAAGATGGGAATAGTGAGGGAACATATGAGCAAGCTCGACAAAGAGTCACTGAATCCGGAATACTCTCATTTATACGAGTATGCAGAGGGGACTGCAGCATCGGCAAAAAGACTTGATGATATTATCGGGCTTCTCAGAAAGCATTGCCCGTGGGATAAGGTACAAACTCATCAATCCTTAAGGAAATGTTTACTTGAAGAAGCGTATGAAACTGCTGATGCAATAGATAAGGAAGACAATGACAACCTGCGTGAAGAGCTAGGTGACGTTGTGCTTCAGGTAGTCCTTCACAGCATTATTGCATCAGAAGAAGGACATTTTGATCTGAGCGATGTGTTAAACGAAGAATGCGACAAGATGATACGCCGTCATCCCCACATTTTTTCAGCGTTTGAGGCAAAAACAGTTGACAAAGTCCTTGAAAAATGGGAGAATATTAAAAGTAAAGAGCACGGAACGATTACACATACCAACCGATTGAGGGATGTTCCGTTAGCACTTCCTGCATTGACCAGAAGCGCCAAGGTTCAGAAGAGAGCCGCTGATGTCGGCTTTGATTGGGACGATATTGAAGCGCCGATAGGCAAGGTCAGAGAAGAGCTTGACGAATTCCTTGACGCTAACAAAAAGGGAGATCATTCCGCTATGACAGATGAGCTTGGCGACTTGCTTTTCTCAGTAGTGAATGTATCAAGGTTTGCCGGCATAGACCCTGAAGAGGCTCTTGGCAAGGCAACCGAGAAGTTTATCAAAAGGTTTGAGATGTTAGAGAAAAGTGCTTCCCGGAGGGGTCTTGACTTAAAAGACATGACACTTGCCGAAATGGATAAGCTATGGGACGAAATCAAACACGTTTCGTACTTGGTATTTAAGGAGGATTAACGATGAATAAGGCTGAACTGGTTGCTGCTGTTGCAGCTAAGACAAACTTCACAAAGAAAGACGCCGAAGTTGCTATCAACGCATTTCTTGCAAGCGTACAGGACGCTCTTGTAGAAGGCGAAAAGGTACAATTGATTGGATTCGGCACTTTCGAAACGAGAAAGAGAAAAGCAAGAGAAGGCAGAAACCCAAGAAAACCGGAAGAAACTATCAAGATAGCTGCTTCCAAGGCTCCTGTATTTAAGGCAGGCAAGGCTCTCAAGGATGCCGTTAACAAATAGAACTATAAATTGACTATTCAGGGCAGCTCTTTTTCGGAAGAGCTGCTTTTGACTTTTGGAGAAAAGATGAGACTGGATAAATATCTTAAGAATTCAAGGCTAATCAAAAGGCGTACAGTAGCAAAGGAGGCCTGTGATGAGCAGAGGGTATCGGTTAACGGCAAGATCGCAAAACCCGGAACCGAACTCGAACGCGGCGACATAGTGCATATTGAGTTCGGGAACAGCTCAATCACAGTGGAAGTGGTATCTCTTCCTGAGACAGTAAGGAAGGAATCCGCGCCCGATATGTATAGGATAATGAACGAGTAGATTCATATATTGTATACATCAAAAAAAGCGTTGAAAAAGCAAAAATAGTACTTGCCAAGATGTATATATATATGGTAATATACAAAATGTTCGCACCGGGGAAGCGCATCGAGATAAGGCGACATGCGAGAGCTGAAGCTGTAAATCGATGAGTGAAATAAAAACTGAAAAAGTTTTGAAAAAGGTGTTGA
>JAEXBK010000040.1 GCA_023394035.1 Bacillota bacterium | reverse complement strand
ATCCCAAGGAGCAAAGCGCATGAGACCTGTTTTGATGTTTTCCGCAACGAAGCCCGCCATATTTACAGGATCCTTTGCAGAGGAATAAGGTGGGGCATAAGCAAGCTCGAGACGAGAGAGGTCATATACGCTGCCGCCGAGTCTTAGCGTTGTGGCTATGGTGTCAATGCGCTTGTCAACGCCGTCATATCCGACTATCTGAGCACCGAACAGCTTGCCTGAAACCTTATCAAAGATGACTTTGACAGTTAAAGGAACAGCTCCCGGATAATAACCTGCGTGGCTGTTTTGGGTTATTATGAGCGTATCGTAATCTTTTCCTTTTTGAAGTCCGCGTTTTTGAAGAACCTTTTCATTTGCTCCCGTTGATGCTGCTGTAAGATCAAAAATCTTTGCGACCGAAGTTCCCTGAGAGCCTGAATAGCTATCGTCTAAACCGGCAAGAATATTTGCAGCTATGCGGCCCTGCTTATTTGCAGGTCCTGCAAGAGGAATCATAGTTTTGTCACCGAAGACAAAGTCATTTACCTCGCTCACATCTCCGATTGCAAAAATATCGGGATCGGATGTCATCATTTTTTCGTCGGTGACGATACCTGATCTCTGATTTATTTCGAGTCCCGCCGCTTTTGCAAGCTCGCTGTTTGGTCTTACACCTATGGAAAGTATAACGAGATCTGCATTAAGTGAAGCTCCGCTGCTAAGATTGATTTTTACGGAAGAACCGGTATCCTCAAATGAGGAAACACCGTCACCCAGGTGAAGCTCGACTCCGCTCTGTGAAATTGTTTCGTGAAGCATCTGAGCCATTTCAAAATCGAGCGGTGCCATAACCTGCGGCAGCATCTCTACTATGGATACCTTGAGACCTGCTTCATGGAGATTTTCCGCCATTTCAAGACCTATAAAGCCGCCGCCTATTATCGCAGCGCTTTTGACATCACTACTGTGCGTAAGTACCCTTATTTCATCTGTGTCAGGAACAGTCCAAAGTGTTTTGATCTTAGGAGAATCAATTCCAGGAATAGGTGGGCGGAGAGGGGATGATCCTGTTGAAATTATAAGCTTATCATAGCTTTCCTCGTATTCATTGCCATTGCTGTCCTTTACCGTCAGCCTTTTATCTTCGCGATCGATAGATATGACCTCGTTCATGACTCTTACATCAATGTTAAATTTGGCTTTCATAATCTCCGGAGTCTGAAGAAGTAGCGCATCTCTCGATTTTATGACATCTCCGACGTGATATGGAAGCCCGCAGTTTGCATATGATATATATTGACCGCGTTCAAGCAAAACTATTTCAACATCCTTGTCAAGTCTTCTGAGCCTTGCGGCACAGCTTGCACCGCCTGCAACGCCGCCTATTATAACGACTTTTTTCATGGTGATCCTCCCGTTTTATCAAATAAATGTTATAGCTATTATATATAATTCATTGTTTTTTACAGTGATAAAGTCACATTGACACCGTTTGCTCAGAAATATATACTTAAAATACGGAGGAATATCATGAACGAATATAGATCAAAATATACATTGGAAGAGCTTTATCCCGTATGGAACAGTCTATCGGGCTCCGAGCGTGAATTTCTCAAGGAATCGGCAACAATTGTAAAGATAGATGCAGGAAAAATCATTCACGACGGGGGAGACGAGTGCGAAGGTCTTTTTATAATTGCAAGCGGACTTGTGCGAGCATATATAATGAACGACGAAGGCAAGGAAATCACGGTATTCAGGCTGTTTGAGCGTGATATGTGCATGTTTTCCGCTCCATGTATACTTAACAGTATTCAGTTCAGTATAACGATAGAAGCCGAGAGAGATTCCATACTCATTATGCTCGATTCGGCAAGATACAAAAAGCTTATGGAAAGCTCCGTTCATGTTCAGAAATATACAAACGAATTGATGGCAACAAGATTTTCGGAAGTGATGTGGCTGATAGAGCAGATAATGTGGAAGAGTATAGACAAGAGGCTTGCAGCATTTCTTTCACAGGAAAGAGAGATAGAAAACTCATGTGAGCTGACGATAACACACGAAAAAATAGCATCTCATCTCGGCACTGCAAGAGAAGTGGTGACAAGAATGCTCAAATACTTTCAGGCGGAAGGTATAGTGGAGCTTAAACGCAGGAAAATACTTATTATCAACGAAAACAAGCTGAATTTATTAAAGTAAAAGAAATCTAAATCGCTGTATCTATATTCAGAAAGGGTACAGCGATTTTTTGAACTATTTTTGCATAATCATTAGAGCGAGCACTTAGTCTTCACGGAAATATATGCGCGGAGGTCTTGCCGAAAGCCTGCAAAGGACATCATTTTTATTTGTGCCGATAAGCTCGGAGGCTTCCTGAATGTTCATGGAGCCGTCGCTCCCATCTCCGTAAATGACAGCTTCTGAACCTTCTCCTACATCCGGAATGTCAGTAACATCAGCAACGACCTGATCCATACAGAGAACACCTACAATCGGAGCCTTTGCTCCGTTAATTATGACATATCCTTTGTCTCTCATCTGCCTCGGATATCCGTCTGCGTATCCGAAAGGTAAAGTGGCGACAACGCTGTCTTTTTCGGCTCTCCACAGATAATCATAACCGACTCCTTCGCCGGCTTTGATGCGATGGATTGCAGATACGGCACTTTTGAAGGTCATAGCCTGTCTGACGGGAAGATGCCCTTTGTGAAATCCTATCATTCCGTAAAGAAGCGCTCCGGGACGTACCATATTCATTCTGAAATCAGGATAATCTACACAGGCAATGCTGTCGGCAATGTGCTTGTACCTCACATAACAGCCTCTCTCTTCAAGGGCTGAGATGAAGCCGCAAAGCATATCATATTGTTTTATGTCATCCTCTTCACTTGCGAGAGCAAGATGGCTGAAAATGCCTTCAATCTCTATTCCGTCAAGCTTAAACATCGCTTCAGCCTCTTTAAGATATGCTTCGTCGGGAGACTTGCCGAGGCGGTGAAATCCGGTATCTACCTTGATATGCAGCTTAGCCGTTTTGCCGAGCTTAAGCGCGTTAGAGGAAATGATTTCCGCTTGGTGCAGGGAAAATACGGTTTGTGTTATGCCGTATTCTACAACGGTATTCAGGTATCTGTCGGGAGTATGTCCGAGGATAAACACAGGATATTCGGGAAACGCCGATTTTATCTCTACGGCTTCGGAAAGAGTTGCAACAGCAAGATAATCGGCACCTCCGTTTATAAGGGAAGGCGCTATTCCGAGCACGCCGTGACCGTATGCGTTTGCCTTAACTACAGCCATTACCGCTACGTCACTTCCTACCGTTTCCTTTATCATTTTAAGGTTTTCTTCTATGCGTGTCAGATTTATTTCTATTCTTGTATCTCTAAGCGTGTTCATTTAAGTCGTTTTCTCCTTTGGAATCCGTATCGACGTGCAGTATTTTCGGTATTGTTTTGAGTAGGAATATATTGATTTCCGGATAATTTATCTTATCCTTTTCTTTCAGGATGAGGTATCCGTCTACAAAAGCAGGATATTTGGAAAGCTCGTCTGCTATTTCATAAGAAACGGCTTTTGCATCGGTGTATATTGCATCATATTTTTTTTCGCAGTCAATCGTAACCTCAAACGAAGAATCCGTGCTTGACTGTCTGAGGGTAAACGGCGCATCCGGCATCGGAAACGAAATATAGTCCTTTATTCCGGGGCATGTTCCTTTTACGATGAGCTGCAGGCTCTTGATACTTATATTTTCTATCAAAGCCGTCCCGGCAGGGAAGCCTGTTTTATAGAGAGACCGATGAAGCTCTGATATTTTGACAAGCTCAAGAAGTCTGTAAAGCTGCTTTACATCGTCTGAATTATGCAGAAGCACGATGCTGCGCAAATTTTCGGATCCGCGGTCAAGATAATTTCTGTAAGCCGTTATGCTGTCTGAACCTGAAATTTTGTCATTTCGTAAATGTGAAATTCCTGCATATTTTTCGAGTGATTTCTGGCTCATGCTTTCGGTAAATTCAGGAAGAGCCGAGTAGTAACGCATGAGATTATAGAGATCAAAGTCATATACGGAAGGAAATTCAAGCCCGTATTTTGCAGCGCGTTTTTTTATGAAGGGAATATCAAAAAGACGACCGTTGAAGGTGACCGCAAAATCAAGCGAAGATATAAGCGAAATGGTATTTTCTATAAGCTCTCTTTCGTCTGTAGGTGTCTCCGCAAAGAATTGTAAAAGCTCCGCTTTGCCGTCTCTTACGACAACGGCTCCGGTCAGTATTATTGAATCATGAACGGGATAGAGCCCTGTAGTTTCTATATCAAAAACAGCAAAGCTTTTGCCTGAAAAATACAGGTTAAATGACTTTGGAAGAGATATATTTTCGCTCATTGGCTCATGTATTTTGATCATGATTTGCTCCTATTAAACACCTTTAGAATAATATATTATCACAAAAAGTAAAAAAACAAAATAGACCAGGGAAATGGTCTATTTTGTTCAAAAGGGGTATTGGGATTAGAGATTAATGAGGTTATCAGGGGGATAACCACAAAGCTATTATATATTTTTTTATGGGAAAAAGCAAGTTTTTTGTTTGTAATATCGGTAGAAATTTGTATTCTAATAACATTATATCTATAATTACACGAAAACATATACCAATACATTAAAATATTATCGTAACCTGCGCTTAATATATGGTATAATGGCTACAACATAATAAATGCATGGTTTTGACATTACGACCATGATTGCAAGATTAACCAAAATGTTTTTTGTGATTGTACTTGATCGGGGAAATGGAAGTGAAAAGTAAATATGGTATTTGAAGAGAAAACATTGAGCACGGAGATGATATACGAGGGCAAGATTTTGAACCTTCGTAAAGATAAGGTTACAACGAGAAACGGATCGTCATACAGAGAAATAGTCGAGCATGCCGGAGGCGCACTTATCGCGGCGGTTACAGATGGCAGAAAATTAGTCATGGTTCGCCAGTACAGAAAAGCGGCAGGAAGAACCATGCTCGAAGTTCCGGCAGGAAAGCGCGACGGGAACGAGCTTCCTGAGACGGTCGCAAGCCGTGAGCTCAGAGAAGAAACTGGATATACTGCCGGAAAGCTGATACATCTGACGAGAATTTTTACCTCGCCGGGATATTCACAGGAAGTACTCGATCTTTTTATTGCTTTTGATCTGACAAAGGGCGATACCGATTTTGATGATAACGAAGCGATAGATATTTATGAATACCCTATAGATGAGCTTGTCGGTATGGTCATGAGCGGCGAGATTGAGGACGGGAAAACTCAGACGGCGATATTAATGACAGCGGAATATCTTAGATCACATAATAAGGAGGAGCAGCAGTGAACCTGAAATCATTTTTGGAATACCTCAAAAACGAAAAAAATGCTTCGGACAATACTGTTACCGCATACGGAAGAGACATAAACGCATTTGCAAGGTACATGTCCGAGAAAAATTCGTCCTTGGATAAGGTGAACAAGACGGATATTTTGGGATACCTAATGGATATGAACAAAAAGGGCAGATCAAAGTCCACGACAAACCGAAAGCTCGCTTCGCTTCGTGCTTATTTTGATTATCTTATGAGGATCGGCACAATCAAAAATAATCCGACAGATGACATAAAGACTCCACGGGCAGAAAGAAAGGACCTCGATTATCTTTCGGCGTCTGAAGTTGAAGCTCTTCTTGAAGCACCCGATCAGACACTTAAGGGAATCAGAGATAAAGCGATACTTGAAGTGCTTTACGGAACAGGTATAAGGGTTATGGAGCTTATAGAGCTTAATCACGGTGATATAAACCTAAGAATGGGCTTTATAACATGCTCGGGAAATCACGGCAAGCCGAGGATCGTACCTCTCGGAAGCTATGCGAAGAACGCTCTCGACAGATACATGAGAGAGAGCAGACAGGCGCTTATGCACGTCAGCAAGAAAAAAGATACAGATGAGGCTCCGCTCTTCCTTAATTATCTCGGAGAAAGGTTTACGAGACAAGGGCTTTGGAAGGTGCTTAAACAATACGGTGAGGCGGTAGGAATGCCGGGCAGGATAACTCCGCATATTTTAAGAACTTCCTTTGCCGTTCATATGATACAGAACGGAGCTGATATAAAGACGCTTCAGGAGCTGATGGGGTATGACGATATGCAGGCAATGCAGGTGTTCATGCAGGTATCAAAAACACGAATCAAGGACGTTTATGACAGGACCCATCCGCGTGCATAATTTTTTCGGTAAAACGCTTGCATTAATGCGCATTATATAGTAAACTATCTGAGTTACTACGGGTGGTCCTCTGTATACAGTAGGTTGCACGAACACCTTGGAGGGAAGGAGGAACCGAAGATGAATGTATTAGATTCAATTACAAAGGAATATCTCAAGAGTGAAATCCCTGCTTTTAATGTAGGAGACCAGGTAAAGGTCAGCATTAAGATCAAAGAAGGAAACAGAGAAAGAATTCAGACTTTTGACGGATTCGTTCTCAAGAGACAGGGCGGCGGAATAGCTGAGACTTTTACAGTCAGAAAGATCGCGTCAGGTGTAGGCGTAGAGAAGACTTTCCCACTTCATTCACCATGGGTGGAGAAGATAGAAGTTATCAGAAAAGGTAAAGTCAGAAGAGCTAAGCTCAACTACATGCGCGGAAGAACCGGCAAGGCCGCTAAGATCAAATCCAAAGAAGATTGATCAGATAACTATGAACCCTGCAAAGGGTTCTTTTCTTTTATAAGGCCAAAGGAAAGTGTAAAGTGGAAAACAGAAATAACATAAACTGGTATCCGGGTCATATGAAAAAGACCAGGGAGCTTATAGCCGCAAATCTGAAGCTTGTCGATATGGTTATAGAGGTGAAAGATTCGAGGATTCCGGTTTCGAGCAGAAATCCGATAATAGATGATCTCGTTCAGGATAAACCGAGAATAATAGCCCTGAACAAAAGCGACCTTGCAGACAGTGCAGAGACAAAGAAATGGCTCGGTAAACTGTCCGGAGCCGCATTCAGGGCAATATCGCTTGACAGCATGCACGGCAAAGGTATCAAGGAGCTTTTATCCCTGCTCGAAAAATTCGAGAGTGAGCTTAATGCCGGCAGAATAAGGAAAAAGAACCTTCGCCTGATGATCGTGGGTATCCCTAATGTCGGTAAGTCGTCGCTGATAAACAGACTTACGGGGAAAAAGAGTGCCAAAACGGGAGACAAGCCCGGTGTCACAAAGGGAAAACAGTGGCTTAGGCTTACAAACGGAATGCAGCTTCTCGATACTCCCGGCATATTATGGCCTAAATTTGAAGATCCCGAGGTAGGTCTAAAGCTTGCTTTCTGCGGCTCCGTAAAAGATGAAATTCTCGATTTGGAGACGCTTGCATTTCGGCTCATCAAGCTGCTCGAAAAAGAATATCCTAATGAGTTCATGAAGCGATACAAGCTCGAAGAGCTCAAGGAAGAGACTATCGACAATATGGATGCCGTAGCGGCTAAGCGCGGATTCATATTATCGGGAGGAAGAATCGACTATGCGCGTTGTGCGAGGACTGTCCTTGATGAATTCCGGGCAGGAACCATAGGACATATTACGCTGGAGCAGATATATGACTAAAGCTGAAAGAGAGGCTAAGCTTAAGCTGAGATTTGAAGAGCTTAATGTTTACGAAAGAAAATTTCGTTCAGAAGGCTTTTCCTATATCGCCGGAGTGGACGAAGTCGGAAGAGGTCCTCTTGCAGGATCTGTTGTTGCCGCTGCCGTAATTTTACCGCAAGATTTCTATTGTCTCGGGATAGATGACTCAAAAAAGCTATCCGAAAAGAAACGCGAGCTTCTCTTCGATGAAATAAGACATGGAGCAATAGCATATGGTATAGGCTGCGTGGATAACGAAGAAATAGACAGGATAAATATACTTGAGGCCACGAAAAAAGCCATGAAAAATGCCATCGAAGAGGCGGAAAAAAGGCTGCGTGATGCCATAGGCAGCGGAATAGATATGATAATCTTTGATGCCGTCAAAATAGAAGCAATCAAAACACCTCAGATCTCCCTCATCAAAGGAGATTCAAAGAGCATATCGGTTGCTGCAGCTTCGATTATTGCAAAGGTTACGAGAGACCGTATGATGGAAGAATACGATGCCGTTTATCCCGGATACGGATTTTCCTCAAACAAAGGCTACGGTACGGCTCTCCATTATGAAGGCATAAAAAAACAGGGGATGACCCCTATTCACAGAAGGAGCTTTTTGAAAAAGCTCCTATGAATTTATCATCATTTCGAGTGAATTATCCGTAAAGAATGTATTGGCATTGTATACGAAAAGAACATCTGTAATGCCGTTTGATTTGATGATATCGTCTATATTTTCGTAGAAATACCTTGGATCGACTACTACGATTTTACGGTAGTTTTGTGACAGAAACGGTATAAGGCTGTTAGCATAAGAGTCCTTGATGAGCAGGAGCTGCTTTTTGGAGCTTACAGGAGTATCTATCGTGTATATCGGATGGTTGCTGCCGCCGAAAACCGTATATGTATCTTTTTTATTCAGATTATCGAGCTTATAGAACTCGGTAGTCTTTTCTTTTGTGTCGGAATAGTATATTACGCTGTTTATATAAGCTGCAGGGTCTTTAGGTAAGTATATAGTCACCTCGTCACAGAGACCGTTGACAAATCCGCTCTTTGATGCAAGTGTACCGCGGAAATCGTTTTTTACAACGAGGGGTTCATATTCCACGGTATCGCTATAGTCGAGCTCTTTTTTGAGGACATCATAAGCGATAAAAGCACCTGTACTTGTCCAGTGATGATCTGTTCTGTAATATAGCTGTGCGTCATCCTTTTTGCTCTTAAATTCTTCTCTTATTTCTATTGTTTTGTAGCCGATATCCGATATTTTCTTATAGAAATCGTCCATATATTTGTTCTGATCCGCAGTAACGGCAAAGACCGGAAGATGGTCAGAGTTTATATTTACCGATGTGGGAGCCAAGAGAAATGACATGGAAAGATCTGCATAGCTCTCTCTAAAAGAGGCGAGGGCAGCACAGTTTTTTTCCAAGCTCTTCACATCCGGAACAGCTACGTCTTCAAGTAGGTAATGATCTTTACCTGAAAAAACGTTATTTGAATTGTTCTTGCCCATTGCAAGCTCAAAAGCTGTTTTGATTCTGATAAAGAAATTGCGTCCGAAAAACTGATCGTCGGAATAACGCTCGGCAGATTTTTGGAATCTTCCGCTGAAATAAGATGAAATGGAAAATTTCGGCTTAGATTCAAGTATTCTGTTTTCCTCTTCTGAAAATGTACGGTCGCGCACTATCACATTTATGAGCATGACCATGATGATCAATACTATAAATACAAGTCCGAATATTTTTAGAGATTTTTTACTCATATATAACACCGCCTAAAATCTGAAATAAAGGAACGGATTGTAGCTGCTGAAAATGAGGTATGCCAGCGAAATGAAAAACAATGTTCCTGTAATTGCAAAAGGTATCCAGCTGTATTGCTTTGAGAACAGGTCGTATATTTTTTTTGCTTTATTTCCGGAAAGCATGAGCCCCGCCATCAAAAGCATGAAATTCGTCTTAAGTATGTACATCAGCTGCATATTCACAAGCGGTATTCCCGACATAAAGAACATAGCCTTTAGGTATTTTAGTGCACCTGCTATATCGCTGCTGAAGAAGAATACCCAGCCGATAAGTACGATGATAAATGTAAGTGCATTTGCGGCGATAGGATTAAGCCTTTCGATACGCGAGGAAAGAAAATATTTCTCGATAATCAGCAGTATGCAGTAATATATTCCCCATACAACAAAATTCCAGCTTGCCCCGTGCCAAAGTCCCGTGAGTGCCCATACTATAAAGAGATTAAAGATGTGGCGACCGGGAGAAACTCTGTTACCGCCGAGAGGTATGTACAGATATTCTCTGAACCATGTGTTTAGAGAAATATGCCATCTGCGCCAAAATTCGGTTACGCTTTTTGATATGTACGGATGATCAAAGTTCTCGATAAAATCAAAACCGAATATCTTGCCAAGTCCGATAGCCATGTCCGAATAACCGCTGAAATCATAATATATCTGAAGCGTATACGCGAGAGCTCCGATCCAAAATGAGAAAACCGATGAATTGTCTGCACTCAGTTCGAGAATGAGATTGTGCAGCGCACCCAGACTGTTGGCAAGTATGACTTTTTTAGAAAGCCCTATGATAAAACGCTGGGCGCCTTCGCCGGCTTTGGTCATCGTAAATGTACGCGATTCGAGCTGCTCTGCTATATCACGGTATTTTACGATAGGCCCTGCGATAAGCTGTGGGAACAGGGAAAGATAAAGCCCGAATTTGAACGGATCCTTCTGGGCTCTTGCGTTGCCGCGATATACGTCGATTATATATGACATTGCCTGAAAGGTATAAAAAGATATTCCGATAGGCAGGGGAAGAGCCGTATATGTTATTTCGGTTCTGAAAACTCCATTGAATGTATCTATAATAAATCCGTAATACTTAAAGAAGGAAAGTATCAGAAGGTTTACGGCAATCGTGAATATGAGTGAATATCGTTTTTTTGAATCCGTTTCTCTGTCAATATCGAGAGCCATCGAATAATTGAAGGCTATGCTGAATATCATGAGAAAAACATTCAGCGGCTCTCCCCAGCTGTAGAATATAAGGCTTGCGGCAAGAAGAACATAATTCTTGATTTTATGCGGCACGGCTATATATGTCAGTACGACTATAGGGAGGAATGCAAATAAAAATATAATACTGCTAAATAGCATTTTTGAAAACCTCCGCTATTTTTTGGGCGTCATTGCCTACATAATACAGGATATACGGACCTTTTTGGATGATCAGTGCATTTTGAAGGCTTGCAACCTGCTTCGGTCCGTAGCCTTCGAATGTTGAGACCTGATTTTCGATTCGCCTATCCACTGAATCGCGAAATCCGGGGAGTGCGCTGTGACCCTTTGTCTTGATAACAAGAAGCTCGTCTACGCTCAATGCTTCGATTCCCTTGTAGTAGAAGTAGCCCTTTGTTGAAGCCGGATCAATGCCGAGAAAGTGAACAAGATCTCGGTCCGTACACTTTTTCATAAGAGAAAGGTCGACTTTTGATGAGACTTCGGCTTCTATTTCTTCGATAGGAACGTTCTTTGCACTTTGGATATTATAGGAGACTATCAAAAAAACAGCGAGGATTATTATCCATATTATTTTTTTCTGCATTTATAACCCTGCCTTTTTTTTCATGAGATCGAGCCATAACGTATAGTAGGACGGCGATACATGAATCCCGTCGCCAGCATAGAGCTCATCGTGTCCCTCTAAAAGAGGTACGGTATCTATATATGTGAATTTCTTTTTTTTGCACATTTCCTGAATCTTTGTGTTAAAGGTCTTATAATTTCCGAGAACCTGATTTTCCTCGATAGCACCTTCGGACGGCTTGCTTATGGAGCAAACATATATTTTTGTGTCAGGAGTTTGTTTTTTGAACGAGGACAGTGCTTCGGTGTAATCAGCTATGAACTTTTCGGCATCGCCGCTGTAATTTCCCATGTCGTTCATGCCGAAAGCAAAAAATGCGGCTTTAGGGTATGTGCCGGCAGCAGTATCAAAAGGCTCGCTCCCCGTTATTATCGAGGAACCTATATCTGCCATAACCTGATCGGATCCGAGGAACCCGTATGCATATAGACCTTCGGTTATGGAATCTCCGATTATCATACAACCGGAAAACATGCTTCTGTAATCGTATTCACCGTCTGATGACTGTACGGCAGCTTCTTTTTCCTTTAGGGCGGTTAGCTTTTCCTCTACAGCTTTGACATCGGAAAAGTCGAAGCTGCTTATCTTTGCAATATTCTCTTCGATCGTATCGGCTTGAACCTTTGCCGCATGATTGGAGCTTATTACATTAATGAAAAAAGAGGCTGTAAGTATGCAGCCGGTGATAAGCGCAACTATAACGGGAATGTTATATTTGCGCATTTTGCTTATATTGATTTTGGTAAATTTGATGTTCGGCTTTCTGAAATTTATGTGTATTTTTTTCCTGTTAAACATAGACTTATCTCACTTTTTTAATATAGAATATAATATAATAAACGACCTTCAAAATCAATACGTTTGTGTTATCCGCAATATATTGTAACGGGCGAAATTGCTTGAATTTGACGAGGATTTGCGTTATTATAGTATAAGTAAATTTATTGCTATTTTCCGGTAGGAGTAACATGAATGAAGAGGATAGTAATGAAAAAGAAATTAGGAAAAATGATTTTATTTTCTGCATATGCGGCAGGCGCGGCGTATTTGCTCGTATCCGTACTGAAAGAAAAGCAGGACAGTGAGGAGCAAGCAAATTCATATATACCTGTTAAAGAAACGGGAAATATGAATTGCGAAGAGCACCATGATGAAACGATTCCGAAATTCGTTGCCGCAGAACCACCGGAAACGGAATTTCGTGAGCCGGAGCCGGAAATTTCAACTCCTTTTGACGAAGATACGCCTGAGAAGCTTCCGGATGATATTAATACGGCTTCAGAGCCGGGGCGCACATATGCTCCTGAAGTGGGAAGCTTCATCTTGCCCGAAGGCTGGATAGAAATAGAAAGAATAAGATCGCAATATAAGTATTTTTACTGTCAGGACGGTTTTGAGAATACGCGAAGACCGGACAATATTTCGGTAAGTCGCGGTAAGAATGACTTTGACATTGCAGAGCACGAAGCGTTCAGAAACGCAGTGCTCAATCAGCTCCAGAAGCAGATATCGGACAGGGATACTGACGAAATAACTGTCGCTCAGGCGTTTACGGATGCAGAGGATGTCGTATATAAATTTACGATTTCAGAGAAAAGCGGTACTACGACGGTGCAGTACTACATTATCGGAGATCACGAGTTTACGCTTGTACAGGAAACGAATTTCAGCGGAGCACACGATGTAGACGAAGCTGCCGAAATAATTGCACTGACGTACAGAAACCCGGAAATCAAATAAACCACGAATCGAGGAAAACCAATGGAACGCAATTTAGCTAAAACGTACGACCCAAAATCATTTGAGGAGAGAATATATAGCGAATGGGAATCAGGCGGAGCCTTTATCGCTGACAGAGACTCGGATAAGACTCCGTTTACTATAGTAATGCCTCCGCCTAATATAACAGGACAGCTTCATATGGGGCATGCACTTGATCACACTCTGCAGGATGTAATCGTAAGATATAAGAGAATGCAGGGATACAGCGCGCTATGGCTTCCGGGATCGGATCATGCAAGCATTGCCACAGAGGTCAAGGTTGTAAACGAGATAAGAGAAAAAGAAGGAAAGACGAAGGAAGAGCTCGGAAGAGAGGAGTTTCTTAAGCGTGCATGGGCATGGAAGGACGAGTACGGCGGAAGGATAACAAAGCAGTGCAGAAAGCTCGGAGACTCATGCGACTGGTCAAGAGAACGCTTTACGATGGACGAGGGCTGCAATAAGGCCGTAAGACACTTCTTTGTTCAGCTATACAAAAAAGGACTTATATATAAAGGCAACAGGCTTATAAACTGGTGTCCTGCTTGCGGTACATCACTTTCGGATGCAGAGGTGGAGCATGTTGACAGAGAAGGTATGTACTGGTATTTCAGATATCCTTCGGCAGAACAGGGAGGAAAAGAGATCGTGGTAGCTACATCGCGTCCGGAAACGATGTTCGGCGATGTTGCGATAGCGGTAAATCCTTCAGATAAGCGATATACCGATATGATAGGGAAAAAGGTTATCCTTCCTATCGTAGGGCGAGAGATACCTGTAGTAGCAGACGAATATCCTGATCCCAAAAAAGGAACAGGTGCAGTCAAGATAACGCCGGCTCATGATCCTAACGACTTTGAAGTAGGACAGCGTGCAGGTCTTGACATGATATCGTGCATAGGGCAGGATGCGAAAATGAACGAAGCTGCAGGAAGGTACTGCGGTCTCGACAGATACGAATGCCGAAAACAGTGGGTAAAGGAACTCGAAGAGGCGGGGTATCTCGTCAAGACGGAGAAAGTTACAATCCCTGCATCAGAATGCTACCGCTGCCATACCGTTATTGAACCGATGCTTTCGGATCAGTGGTTCGTAAAGATGGAAGAGCTTGCAAAGCCTGCAATCGAAGCTGCCGAATCGGGTAAGCTTACACATGTGCCGGAGCGCTTCGAAAAGATTTATCTGCATTGGCTAAACGATATAAAGGACTGGTGCATTTCGCGCCAGCTTTGGTGGGGACACAGAATTCCTGCGTGGTATTGCAAGGACTGTGGTGAAATTATCGTATCGGAAGAAACACCTGACAGATGTCCTAAGTGCCAAAGCACTGATATTTATCAGGATGAGGATGTTCTTGATACTTGGTTTTCTTCTGCACTATGGCCGTTTTCAACTTTAGGATGGCCGGAAAAGACGCCTGATCTTGACTATTTCTATCCGACGGATGTTCTCGTTACGGGCTATGACATAATTCTGTTCTGGGTAATCAGAATGGTATTTTCCGCATGTGAGGTAATGGGAGAGCCTCCGTTTAAGTACGTTTATCTGCACGGTCTCGTCAGAGACTCTCAGGGCAGAAAGATGAGCAAATCTCTCGGAAACGGCATAGATCCGCTTCTTATAATTGAGCAATACGGTGCGGATGCCTTAAGGTTCATGCTCACAACGGGAATAACTCCGGGAAATGATATGCGATTCACTACGGACAGACTCGAATCGAGCAGGAACTTTGCAAATAAGCTTTGGAACGCATCGAGATTCGTTTTGATGAACATAAGCGGAGAAGACGGATACCTGCCTGCCGGAGAAGGAAGGACAGGTGCGCTTCGCGATGAAGACAAGTGGATAATCGACCGTGTAGGCGAGGCGGTAGAATATGTCAACAAAAATATGGACAGGTTTGATCTGGCACTTGCAGGTCAGAAGGTTTATGACCTCATATGGAATGAGTTCTGTGACTGGTATATAGAGCTTGTAAAGAAGAGACTTTGGAGTGACGACGAAGAAGACAAAAAAACTGTAAGAGGCGTGCTTCTAAGAGTCCTCAAGGATATGCTCAAGATGCTCCACCCGTTTATGCCTTTTATAACGGAAGAAATCTGGAGTGCCCTGCCTCATGAAGGTATGCTTATACGCGCGGACTGGCCTGTATACACTGACGCGGACAGATATCCTACCGAAGCGTCAAGAATCGAGCTTGCAAAGGAAGCGATAAGAGCGATAAGAACAATTCGCGCAGAAGCCGAGGCATCGCCGGGAGTCAAGCTGACTGCGGTTGCAATAACAGACGAGAATTCGTCGGATAAGCTCAAATCAACGGAAAGATACATAAAGGATCTTGCAAATATTACGGAAATATCATTCGAAACGGACAGCTCCAAAGCTCCTTCGGATTCGATGTCGGCAGTAATAAACGGAGCACAGATATATGTTCCTATGGATCAGCTTATAGATTACAAGTCGGAATATGAGAGACTTGCAAAGGAACAAAAGCGTCTTGAAGGCGAGGTTAAGCGTGCATCAGGCAAGCTTAATAACGAGGGCTTCGTATCAAAAGCTCCGCCTAAGCTGATAGAGGAAGAAAAAGAAAAGCTTGCACAGTATACGGAAAAACTGGCAAAGGTAACGGAACAGCTCAAAGTGGTAGCGACAAAGGCAGGCATATAGAATGAAGGATATGATCAATAAAGTCATACTGTTTTATAACACGATTTCGGGAAACGGTATGTTTATGAACAATCTTGATTATATTATCGATCGTTTCCAAAAAGACGGTAAGCTTGTGGTACCTATAAGAGCGGATTCTTCGGGTCTTAACAATTTCCTCTCAAGGCTTAAAGGGACTGATTATAAGAATGAGTATTCGCTCATAATGGCTGCCGGCGGCGACGGCACGATAAATATCTGTGCAAATGCGATGATAAATAATGAAATCGACCTTCCTCTTGCAATTCTGCCTGCGGGAACGGCTAACGACTTTGCATATTACTTCAATATACCGAGCAACATCAAAAGCAGCATAGATATTGCGATGTCAGGCAATTATACATATGCCGATGTCGGCAGGGTCAACGGTAAGTATTTCATAAATGTGGCAGCTCTTGGGCAGGTAGTCGATGTGAGTCAGAGGACAGACCCTATGCTCAAAAACAGCATAGGCGTTCTGGCTTATTATCTCAAAGGCATTTCGGAAGTCCCGGATCTCAGACCGATAAAGGTAAGGCTCACCTCAAACGGCATGGTATACGATGAAGAAATGTACTTCATGGTTGTAATGAACGGAAAATCGGCAGGGGGCTTCAAGATGATATCTCCTGACTCCGAAATAAATGACGGATTGCTTGATGTAATCCTTTTCAGGAAGATGCCGATGATAGAAATGCCTCAGATATTCATACAGATCCTTCAAGGCACTCATTCCGAAAGCAGACATGTGCTTCACTTTAAGACAGCAAATCTAAAAATAGAATCAAGTGAAGCAATACCTACTGATATAGACGGCGAACACGGAGAAAAGCTTCCGCTTGAATTTTCGGTGCTTCACAACAGGCTCAAAATATGCACTTTAGAGAACAATATGGAGGGATAGAAATGAGCGAAAAGCATGTAACAGGGGAACTCATTCTCAGATATACCGATGACTATGAACGCCTCGTCAGGTTTTTTGTGGAAAATGAACTCGAATTTGACGGCGATGAAGAGGTGGATACGGATATCATAAAGTGCTACGAAATAGTTGACGAAAAAAACGAACTTTTCGGAGGTGCGGTTCTTGCAAAGCGAGAAGGCGAATTTATCATAGACGGCATAGCCGTAGATGCGTCCCTGAGAGGGAAGGATTTCGGAACAAAGCTGCTGAACAAGCTGCTTGACGATGCGGAAGCGCTTGGCGGAAGCAGAATGTTTCTCGTGGCAAGAGCACCGGCGTTTTTCAGGGCTAACGGCTTTGATGCGGTGGACGATGACAAATCTCCTAACTTCTTTGAGTGTAAGACATGTCCGCAATATGGCGTAACATGTTATCCCGAAATCATGAAACTTGATTTTTTGAAAAAGTAATATAAATCAAAGCAACACTAACGGAGGAGAAAAAATGTTAGACAGAAAAGGCAACGATAATAATACCTACAACATGGACAATATCAGCTTCATAAAAAAGACATCACCGAAGGTGGCTGAATTCATCCAAAAGGAATACGAAAGACAGCAGAGCAATATCGAGCTTATCGCATCCGAAAATTACTGCTCAGAGGCAGTGCTTGCCGCATGTGGAAGCTGCCTTTCCTGGAAATATGCAGAAGGCTATCCTTATATAAGAACAAGCGGAAACACCGGTAGATACTACGGCGGCACAGAGTATGTAGACGGACTCGAAGAATATTGCTGTGACAGATGGCGCGAAGTATTTAATACAGACTATCACGTAAATGTACAGCCGCACAGCGGATCACAGGCTAACTTTGCTGCATATAAGGCAATAATCAATCCGGGCGATACGGTCCTTGCAATGTCGCTTGATAACGGAGGACACCTGACGCACGGCTCCTCCGTAAACTTCAGCGGAAAGCTTTACAATGTTGTATTCTACGATGTTACGGAGCAGGGAATGATAGATATGGATGACGTAAGAGCAAAGGCTCTTGAACATCATCCTAAGGTTATCGTTGCAGGCGCATCGGCATATTCGAGAATAATAGACTTCAAAAAGTTTTCAGAGATCGCAAAGGAATGCGGCGCTTATTTCATGGTAGACATGGCTCATATTGCAGGACTTGTAGCTGCAGGCGAGCATCCTACACCTTTCGGATATGCAGACGTAATAACAACGACAACGCATAAGACGTTAAGGGGTCCAAGAGGCGGTCTCATCTTCTCAAGACCGGAGCTCGCTAAGAAGATTGACAGTGCCGTATTCCCTTATGCACAGGGAGGACCGCTTGAGCATGTAATAGCAGGCAAGGCTGTCTGTGCCGAAGAGGCTTTGAAGCCTGAGTACAAAGAATATGCACATCAGGTAGTTCTTAACTGTGCAGCTTTTGCAGACGAGCTGATCAAGCTCGGATACAAGATAGTAACGGGAGGAACCGACAATCACGTATTTATGATAGATTTCTCGGATATGCCGTTCAGCGGAAGAGAGCTTCAGGAAAAATGTGATGGGAACCACATAACCTTGAACAAAAACTGCGTTCCGGGAGACAAGCGTTCTCCTAAGGAAACGAGCGGTGTAAGAGTCGGAACCGCTCCGATGACGACACGCGGATATAAGGAAGATGATTTCAGAGAAGTAGCTCATAAGCTTGACGAAATCATCAAAGCATTGATGAACGAAAAGGCAAATCAGTAATGAAAATAATACTCGACGGAATGGGCGGAGACAATGCTCCATATTCGGCAGTAAAAGGCGCCGTACTCGCATTAAATGAGACGGAGGTCGAGATCGTAATAACGGGAAAAGAAGATGTAATAAAAGCCGAGCTTGATAAGCTCGGCTATAAGGGAAGCCGTATATCGATATTTCACTGTTCGGAGACGATAACAAACGATGAAGCACCGGTAAGAGCTGTACGCTCCAAAAAAAATTCATCTATAGTAAAGGGGCTTGAGCTTGTAAAAAACGGCGAAGGCGATGTTTTTATATCAGCAGGAAGCACGGGAGCCATACTTGCGGGCGGACTTTTTATACTTGGACGCATACAGGGAATAGACAGACCTACTCTTGCTACGATATATCCTGTAATGGGAAGCAAACCGTCGCTGCTTGCAGATGCAGGCGCAAATTCCGAGTGCAAGGCGGGAAACCTTTTGGAGTTTGCGATAATGGGCTCAATATACATGGAAAAGGTGATGGGAAGAAAATCGCCGACAGTAGGGCTTATTAATAACGGCTCGGAAGAAGGCAAGGGAACGACCTTAACCAAAGCAGCCTACGAGCTTCTCGAAAAAAGTTCACTGAATTTCATCGGAAATGTCGAAGCAAGATACCTGCAGGACGGGGTCTGCGACGTTATCGTAACGGACGGCTTTACAGGCAATGCCATTCTGAAGACTACAGAAGGCATGGGCCTCATGTTCTTAAGAGAGATGAAAAAGCGGTTCTTAAGCGATACGAAATCAAAGCTCGGAGCATTTTTGCTCAAAGACCAGCTGATAAAAGTCAAAAAAGAATTTGACTACGCGGAATACGGCGGAGCTCCTATTTTAGGAGTTAAGGGAGCACTTCTTAAGATGCACGG
>JAEXBK010000007.1 GCA_023394035.1 Bacillota bacterium | reverse complement strand
CCATAGCGAGCTCTATAATATCGGCAAGCTTAGTCATTTCAACTGCGGAATAGGAATCCTCATTATCTACCAAAAGCAGGAAATACTTTTGGTCCGATACGTTTACAGGTCCGAAATATGCTGCAATTCCGTCGATATCCATGTTTGAATATCCGCCCTCTGCAAGTGCCTTCCCGTTATTCTTTTTTAGGAGCTTTATTGCATCCGCAACAGTGGTGCGATGTCTCGTTTCGACTACGAGAACAGGGTTAAAGTCCTTTGATATGAGAACTGCCTGAAAGCCGTTGCTTATGGCGGCTTCCTTGAGTGCTGCCGGAAGCGAACGGTGCTTGTCAAAATCGAGAAGATGATAAATCGTATTGTTTATCAGGTTGCTCTTAGTATTGTAGCCTACAAGCAATTTGTCCATTATCTGCTCTATCGCATCGGCATACTCAATACCCGACCCTGACGCAATTATCAAAAGCGGCAATCCCATTGATTCCGCGCTTTCTATTATATCCGAATTTCCGGATATAAGCTCACTATCGGAATGGAATACCACAATTGCTGCTATGCCTGCATTTGCAAGCTCTCTTATGACCTGAGCCTGCATTTTGGTGTTGCCCTTCATAGCATAAAACGATGTCAGGACGATTTGCTCGCGAACTCCGTTGCTTTTGACGGCGGTCTTAACATCTCCCGCGTCCATGACGGATACCGTTCTTACTATATTGTCAAGGTTTCTCTTGCCTGCGGCTACTATACACTGCTTAAATGCATCAAGCTCAAGGCAATCCTTTACGGTGATTTTCATTACAAGCTTCCCCTATTTATTCTTCAGGTTCATCAGTATTATCAGGGGCATCATCCGTTTTCTTATCGTCATCGTATACACTGTTATTAAACGTTTGAACGTATCCGCCCTTTGCAATCGCAGCCTTGTGAGGATTGTAGTCATCATCGTCATCATCCTCGCCGAGACGTCCCGCATTGTATTTTTCGATTTCTCTTCTGAGTCTTTCTTCCTGCTCGCGTCTTATGCGCTCGCTTTCCTTGGCTTCTTCCTCATTTACGCGCTGTATTTCGGCTTCTTTTTCGAGGACTTCTTTTTCTATATCCTCTGCTGATTTCTCACCTGTGAAAAGTGCTTCGAACTGCTCTCCGTCAAGAGTCTCTACTGCAAGAAGTGCCTGAGCGACTCTTTCGAGTTTTTCAAGGTTTTCGGAGAGAATTGTTCTCGTCTCATCAAAGGCAGCATCTATTATAGTTCTTATCTCATGATCTATCTCGGACTGAACCTCTTCCGAATAAGCTCTCTTGGAAGAGAAATCGTTACCGAGGAATACTTCCTGCGACTCCGCATAGTTAACAGGTCCGAGCTTCTCCGAGAAGCCGTATCTCGTGACCATATCTCTTGCAACATCCGTTGCTCTCTGAATATCGTTGCTCGCACCTGTGCTTATATCGTCAAGCGTCAAAAGCTCTGCAACACGACCGCCGAGAAGATGCTTTATCGAATTGAACATGCTCTTCTTCGTGTCATACGCCTTATCCTTTTCAGGAAGCTGCATTGTAAATCCGCCGGCATATCCACGCGGTACTATGGTTATCTGGTGAACAGGATCAGAGCCCGGGATGCTTCTCATTACGATCGCATGACCCGCTTCGTGATATGCTGTCAGCCTTCTCTCATCCGCGCTTACCACTCTGCTCTTCTTTGCAGGTCCTGCCATAACCTTAGTTGTAGCCTCTTCGATTTCCGCCATTCTGACCTTTCTTCCGTTACGCCTTGCCGTTATGAGCGCAGCTTCGTTAAGCAGGTTTTCGAGGTCGGCAGGCGTAAATCCCGGCGTTCTTCTTGCAATGATTGCCGGAGACACTTCTTCCGAAAGCGGCTTGTTCTTTGAATGTACTCTTATTATCTCTTCTCTTCCCTTGATGTCAGGGATTCCGATTACTATCTGTCTGTCAAAACGACCCGGTCTAAGGAGAGCAGGGTCAAGAACATCAGGTCTGTTGGTTGCAGCGATGACGATGATTCCTGAGTTTTCTCCAAAACCGTCCATCTCTACAAGGAGCTGGTTAAGAGTCTGCTCTCTCTCGTCGTTTCCGCCGCCGAGACCTGCGCCTCTCTTTCTTCCTACTGCATCGATCTCATCTATGAACACTATGCAAGGAGCTGTCTTCTTTGCCTGATCGAAAAGGTCTCTTACTCTTGAAGCACCGACACCTACGAACATCTCAACAAAGTCAGATCCGCTTATCGTATAGAAAGGCACGCCGGCTTCTCCTGCCGTCGCACGCGAAACATATGTCTTACCTGTTCCCGGAGGTCCGACGAGCAATATACCCTTAGGTATGCGTGCTCCGACCTCTTTGTATTTGCGTGGGTCACGCAGGAAGTCAACGATTTCCTTGAGTTCTTCTTTTTCTTCCTTAAGACCTGCAACATCGGCAAAGGTTATACGTTTGCCGTCGCCCTTATACAGCCTCGCCTTGCTTTTGCCGAATGAAAAAGCTTTGCCGTTTCCGCCCTGATTGAGCATCATGTAGGCAAGGAAGAGCAGTGCTCCTATCATTATAAGGTTTGGCAGGAATGAAAGAATAATGGAAGTAGCCGAGCTCGGATCGTTTGTCTCAAGCTTGAGCTTTCCCTCTTCCATCTGAGGATATACATACTTTTCCTCAAGGTAATTTATCTCCGTTATGTAAGGAGCGTATGTGAATATATATTTTTTCTGGTCATCGGTGCTCGACTTAAGCAATCCGGTGATCTTCGTTTCCGTTACGTTAATTTCGGAAATATTTTCGTTCTTAAGCTCCTTTACGAATTCGGAATACTTGACCTTGGTGTAGTCAGACTTCGCATCCCTTCCCATGTAAAGTGCCGCCAAGAAAATCATTCCGAATATCATTATGTATATGATGATGTTTCGCGCAAACCTCTTCAATAGACTAATCCTCCTGATATCTAAAATTGTTATAAAATAACAAAACAATCAGGTCATTTTATCATATTTACACACTGAATTCAATATTAAGCACCTTTTTTGTATAAACATCTAAAGGTGCGGCAGAAGAAAACCGCATGCGCCGTTTGCCTTCATTTCCCGGCATCAATACGACAAGCACTTCTTTCCCTGCTGCCACAAGAAGCACATCATTCCGCATTCCCTTCGGCACCTTCATGTCCACAAGCAGATCCTGAATCTTCTTCGTGCCGACCTTTGTTCTTATCACATCTCCCGGCTCTCTTGAGCGCAAGGTTATGAGCTTGTCGGGAGCGCTTCCGAGCATTTTTTGCAGCCCGTCAAAGTCGAAAACCGCACGAATACCTCCTAAGGACATAGCATCAAAAGCTTCCTTCGGATGTGCCGTTACTTTGATTTTGACTTCCCGGCATGACGCATTCGTGGAGCTTCTTCCTATACCTATATTATCGTATACATTTTCGAGTATATATCCGTGCGGAAGCTGCGTTAGCTGAGACGGCTTCCCGGAAAATATTATGTCCTCACACGCATCAAAATGCGCAGCCGTAATGTCCTCCGTAAGTCCCGCCGCATAAAATGCCATAGCTGTAATTCTTCGTCTTATCGGAAGCTCGTACTCTCTGAAGCCGTCTCCGTCAAGAAGCAGGTAATCCGCACTTCTTTCCAATGTTATCTTCTCAAGCGCTTCCTTTGCTTCCTTTTTCAGATAATCGGAGTCCTCTGCAGCCGATGTCGCTATTCTGTTAAGAGACTCTTTGATCTTCGGATTATATTCATCTTCAAGCAGCGGGATAAGCTCCAGCCTTACTCTGTTTCTGCTGAAAAGCGGTTCGTCATTCGTATCATCATGGCGCGGATCAATACCCGTTTCGTCGCAATACGCCTCTATATCGCTGCGATAAATATCGAGTATCGGTCTTATAACTTCTATTGTCTCTGTCAAAACGCGCTTGTGCCGTATTCCGGCGAGCCCGTCCGTTCCTGTTCCCCTTATCATCCTGAGCAAAACCGTCTCCGCCCTGTCATCGGCATTGTGTGCCACAGCTATTTTGTGTGCGCCGACCTTACGCGCGATCTCCTCAAATGAATTGTACCTGAAATCCCTTCCGGCTTCCTCGCATGTGATTTTTCTGCACCTTGCTTCTTCGGCACAATCAAAAGAAAAGACCTCACATTTAAGCCCTCTTGATGCGCAAAGCTCCTCGCAGTATATCTGATCCTCATCGGAAGCGCTTCCCCTCAGTCCGTGATTTATGTGCACCGGGAACAGGGAAAATTCAAATTCACTTCTGAGTGAATAGAGCACATCAAAAAGGCACACCGAATCAGGGCCTCCCGAAAGACCTATAACGATGTGCTCTCCCTTTGATATTAAATTATTTGAACGAATCGTCTCGCGCACTTTTCGGCGCAAGGATTCTACGATCTCTTTTCCCATATATCTTATACCCTGTAAAATCCGCGTGCGTTTTTCTCCGTTATTTCAGATACCTCATCAAAGCTCATTCCTTTGATTTCCGCAAGCCGTCTTGCTGTATATTCTACAAATACAGGCTTGTTGCGGCGTCCGCGCATAGGCTCCGGAGCAAGATATGGCGAATCGGTCTCGACCATCATGTATTCTATAGGCACGACCTCAGCCACTCTCACGGTCTTTTTGTTGTTCTTATATGTAAGAGGTCCGCATATACCTATCGTTGCCCCAAGCTTGATGTACTCTAAAGCAAGCTCTGCGCTTCCGGAAAAGCAGTGGATTACAACATGAGGATCAGGAACTTTGCTTCCGTCACTGAGCACCCTCTTATCAAAGCCGCAAGACCTTTCGGCAGCAAAGGCACCCTCCTCAAGCAATATGTCCATAGTCTCTTTGTCTGCTTCCCTTGAGTGAACTACTATAGGCATATTAAGCTCGTTTGCAAGCCGTATCTGACGCCTGAACCAATACCGCTGATCTTCCTTTTCGGAATGCATATAGTGATAGTCGAGTCCAATTTCCCCTATTGCGTGGGTATCGGGGCTTTCTGCAAGCTTCTTTATCTTATCAAATATCGCTTCGTCCATAGTCCCCGAGTCATGCGGATGAACTCCAACCGCCGCCACGATCCAGTCGTACTCCTTTGAGTTAAGAGCTGCCTGTTCCGATGAAGGAAGGTCATAGCCTATATCTGCAACAAAAGAAATAATACCGCTTTGACTGATTTCCTCAGTCAAAGCGTTTCTCTCTTCCTGCGTTTTTGCATCGTTTATATGTGCATGCGAATCAAAAAGCATTTTTTCTCCCTTAGTGTACCGAGTTTCCGTCCGGGGCGGATGTTGATACGAGCTCACATCTCTTGCCGTTGTCGGCAAACAATATCATTCCCTTTGATTCAAGACCTCTCAAAGCACGCGGTTTAAGGTTCGCCACGATTATCACCTTCTGACCGACCATTTCCTCAGGGGTAAAATCCTTCGCAACACCTGAAATAAGCTGTCTTATTTCCGTACCCATTCTGACCTTGAATACGAGCAGCTTATCGGCATCAGGATGTTTACCTGCCTCAAGTATTGTGCCTACTCTGAAATCGATCTTATCAAAATCGTCTATCGTAATTTCAGGCTTAAGTTTAAGCGGAATATTTTCCTCTTTGCCTGCCTGCTTCATTGCATCGAGTTCCTTAAGCTCTTTTTCTATGTCAAGCCTTGGGAACAGTGCTTCGCCCTTTCTTACGGTGTTACCGCCTGTCAAATCAAATTTATATGCATCTGCCCATTCGACTTTTTCCGCTGCACCTATCTGCTCCCTGATCATGTCGGCAGTTGTGTGCATAAACGGATATATCAAAATCGAAACTATTCTCAGGGTCTCTGCGAGATTGTGCATGCATGTATCGAGCTCCTGCTTTTTTTCCGGGTCTTTTGCAAGCACCCAAGGCATCTTCTCGTCTACATATTTGTTGGCACGGCGTACCGCTATCCAGATTTCTTCGAGAGCCATGTTGAACTCAAATTTGTCCATTCTTGCCGAAACCTTATCGGCTGCGCCAAGTGCGGTATTCATGAGCGATACATCCGTTTCATCTTCTGTAAGGGCTGCAGGAATTTTGCCGCCGCAATACTTTTCGATCATCGAAACTGTTCTCGATACGAGGTTGCCGAGATCATTTGCAAGGTCAAAATTCATCCTTCTCAGCATCACTTCGTTTGTATATACGCCGTCCTGTCCGAATGTATACTCCCTCAAAAGGAAATATTTAAGCGCATCTACACCGTATCTTTCTATCAGCTTGAAAGGGTCAACAACATTACCCTTTGATTTACTCATCTTTCCGCCGTCTATCAAAAGCCACCCGTGTCCGAGCACCTTCTTCGGAAGCGGTTCTTCAATCGACATGAGCATTGCCGGCCAAATTATGCTGTGGAATCTCACGATTTCCTTTCCTACGAGGTGAACATCAGCAGGCCAATATCTCTCGTAAAGCTCTTTTTCCTCAGGGTATCCGAGTGCGGTTACATAGTTCGAAAGCGCATCAAGCCAAACGTAAATCACGTGCTTATTATCAATCGGCACAGGGATTCCCCAGTCAAAGCTCGTTCTCGATATGCAAAGATCGTCAAGTCCCTGCTTGATAAATGATGTCATCTCATTTTTGCGGCTCTCAGGCTGCAAAAACTCGGGATGTTCCTCGTAGTAGTTCAAAAGCTTGTCACCGTACTCGGAAAGCTTGAAGAAGTATGCCTCTTCCTGAGCCTTTTCGACCGGTCTTCCGCAGTCAGGGCACTTTCCGTCAACAAGCTGGCTCTCCGTCCAGAAGGCTTCGCAATCCGTACAGTAAAGACCTTCATATACCGACTTATATATGTCGCCCTTTTCGTACATTTTGAGGAATATCTGCTGAACACGCTTTACATGACGCTCCTCCGTAGTACGAATAAAATCATCATAAGAGATTTCCATCGTCTTCCATAGCGCTTTGAAGCCGGAAACGATCTCATCTACAAATTCCTGAGGGCTCACTCCCCTTTCTTCAGCTTTTTTCTGTATCTTCTGACCGTGTTCGTCAGCTCCCGTCAGGAATCTTACGTCATAGCCCTGAAGTCTCTTGAAGCGTGCCATAGCATCAGCCATAACCGTGCAATATGTATGACCTATATGCAGGTTAGAGCTTGGATAGTAAATAGGCGTTGTAATGTAATATTTCATATATTGTTATCCTCCTAAAAAGACGGCACGAAAAACGCTTCCCGCGATCTTCCTGCCGCCATAAATTGCAATAATTTCGGTGCTGTCAGCCTTCAAGATCCTCGTCTGACCAGTCCTCATCGTCAGGCCAGTCCTCATTTTTGAATATCTTCTTCATTATGCGGTCAAGTCCTATCACAAGGGTAGTTCCCGCAGCAACGCCTACGCCAAGTATGGCAAGTGCAGCCTTGGCAGCGGAAGGCATTCCCTGTTTTCTTCCTCTGTCTGCCATATTTCTTCTCATTTTTCCGCTCATAGCTATATCTCCTCTTCCTTATCCTCTGTATGTTCTCGTCTTCATATATGTAACGATAAGGTCGGCAGCCTGCTCATCGCTTATATAGCTGCTGTTTATCGCGAGGTTGTAATTCGAACATTTTCCCCACTTCTGCGAGGTATGGTAGTTGTAATAATTTGCTCTCGCCTTATCGTAATCCTTGATCTTGCTCTCGATCGTCTTAGGGTCTTCTCCGTAAACATCTATGCATCTCTTAACTCTGTCTTCAAATTCCGCATATATAAATACGTTCGTTACTCCCGGCAGATCTCTCAGCACATAGTCAGCACATCTTCCGATGATTACGCCCTCTCCGGTTTCTCCGATTTGCCTTATTACATCAAACTGAGTTATAAACAATTTCTCGTTCATCGAGAGCGGCTCCGCAATGAAGCCTTCTCCGAATGTCATCGCCGATGCAAAGCTGTACGACAGACTGCTCTTTGCTCTGAGCTCCGCCGTTTCTATTACTTCCCTCGAAAGACCGCTCTTTTCTACAGCCATATCTATGATTTCCTTATCATAGAAAGGGAGATTCATCTTCTCTGCGACTATACGCCCGATCACGCGTCCGCCGCTGCCGAATTCTCTGCTTATAGTGACCAGTTTTCTCATGACGCATTACCTCTTTTCTATCTGCACCGCAAGCGATGCCGAATAAAGCTGTTCTTTTTATAATTATACAACAAATACGACAATATGTGAACGGTTTTATGTTTTTTCCCTTTATCTGGCTTTGTCGGAATTCCAGTATGACCTTGAAAACAGAATCAAAATCGGATACATCTCAAGTCTTCCTATCATCATAAGAAGAGAACAGAATAGCTTGCCCGGTACGGAATACATGCCGAAATCGCCGTTTGCAACAAGTCCGAAGCCCGATCCCGTATTGGTGAGCAATGCAATCGGGGCGCTCAAGGTCGTTTCCATATCAAAGTTTTCGAGCGACAGCAAAGCCGTTGAAAATAGGTATATGGAAAAGAAAAGCAATATAAATGTCGATATTGAAGAAGCATTTACCGATGAAATGATCTGATTTCTGAGCATTATAGGCTTAACAGCTCTCGGATGTATACGCTTATACATTCCTCTTAATATGAGCTTAACAAAAACAGCGAATCTGATTATTTTGATTCCTCCGCTTGTCGAGTTTGCACTGCCTCCGATTATCATCAGCATAAGCAGGAGTGCCTTGCATATCGACGGCCATGAATTTACATGTTCAAGCGGGAATCCCGCAGTGCTCGCATAGGAAACAACTCCGGTAAAGCCGTCTATCAAGGATCTGAAAAAGCCGCTTCGCCCGGAAATCGCAAGTACGGCCGCAATAAATACAGCCGAAACCGATATCATGCCGAGGAAAAGATGCATCTCGTAATCCATAAGACTTTTCTTTAATCGCCCTCTTACGATGCCTGTGTATATCACAAAGTTAAGAGACCCCAAGATTGAAAAAATAACAAGCACACCCTTTAGGAACGGTGTGAAATTAGCGGCAAGCGCGCCTTGATAATCGAGAATTCCGGATGTCGATATCGTGCTCATCATATTGATAAGTGCATCAAAAAACGGTATTCCTCCTATTAACAGAAGTAGCAATTCCAGGAGCGAAAAACACGCATATATAAAATAGGTGAGCTTAATGGTATCGAGCATCTTTGCGGTGCTCTTAGTAAGTTCAGGTCCCGTAACCTCAGCGCCTGCCAGCTTCTGACCGTTTACACCGAGAGCCGAAAGCACCATATTCGCAAGAAGTATTACACCCATTCCCCCGAACCATCTCGTCACTGCTTTCCAGAGCAGAAGTGAACGAGACATATCGTCTATGTCTATTACCCATGCAGAGCTCGTCGTCCAGCCTGCAACCGATTCAAATACAGATTCAGAAAACGAATACCCTCTGCCGGAGAGTGCGTATGGAAGTATGCCACCGATAACTACGGTGAGCCAGCATATCAAAACGATGAAATAGCTCTCGCGAATTTTGATCTTGAATTCGCATTTTAGTGAGTTCAAAATGCCCGCTATGCCGAGCACCGCCAGAATTGCCGCCGAAGCCGATAATCCGAAAAGGGACGCACCGTCTTTGTCGTATAGGGCAAGTAATGCCGCAGGGATCATCACTATCCCTTCAAACAGCATTATTGTCGATACAGTGCGCAGTATAAGCTTATGATTGAATGTCATATTTTTTCCTCCTACGCTCTGTTGCTGTTCCAGTAATTCGGTGAAAACATCATAAAGAATGTGTAAAGCTCAAGCCTTCCGGCTATCATGCATACGGACAGCACGAGCTTTGAGAAATCGGAAAACGCAGCAAAGTTCATCGTCGGTCCCACCGCATTGAGCCCCGGGCCGATATTGCTTAGGCACGACAATACCGCAGTGAAATTGGTTACAAGATCAAAGCCGTCAACCGATATCAAAAGCATCGCCGCAAACAAAACGGCTATATACAAAAATATGAAATTCACTATATTCGTTATTACGCTTACCTGAACCGGTCTCTTATTGATCGTAATGTTCATAACACGGTTCGGGTGCAGCTTCAGGAAGAATCCCCGCTTTATGAATTTGATTGCGGTAAGCACCCTTATCATCTTAACACCGCCGCCTGTTGATGATGAACACGCACCGGTTATCATGACAAACACAATCATGACCTTGCAGAATGACGGCCAAAGATCAAAATCGGCTGTCGCATATCCCGTTGTCGATGCCTGCGAAACTATGTGAAAGGCAGCATCTCTCACGGTTTTTTCGATGCCCGCATTTCTATATCCGCCCTGAACAACGAGTACTATCGATGTCAAAGCTATCAGTGTTCCGAGTATGCCAAGATAAAAGCGCAATTCCTCATCTGCAAAAAAGTCTTTTATCTTCCTCTTGAGTATGAGAAAGTAAAGATTGAAATTCACGCCGCACAGTGCCATGAAAATTATTATTACCCACTGTATATACGGGCTTGTAAAGTGACCTACGCTGTCGTTATAGTTTGAGAAGCCTCCTGTACCTACAGTACCGAAGGTATGTATTGCGGAATCAAGAAGCGTCATTCCGCCGAGCTTCAGGAGTATGATTTCCATAACCGTAAATGCCAAATACATGAAATATAGGTTTCTCGCCGTATCTGAAAATCTCGCGGTTATCTTCGTCATAGTAGGCCCCGGAGTTTCAGCACTTGCAACGATTTGCCCGCCTATACCTATCGAAGGAAGCAGCGCCGTTGCAAATACGATTATTCCCATGCCGCCTAACCAGTGCGTAAAGGATCTCCAGAAAAGTATCGAATTTGAATGGGCTTCCACATCTGTCATTATAGTTGCACCCGTAGTGGAAAAGCCAGAGCACAGCTCAAAAAAGGCGTCAAACGGATTGGTGAGCGCCCCCGAAAGCAAAAGAGGAACCGCCCCTATAAGTGAACTCAGAAGCCATGCAAACGTGACGATTATGTTGCCGTCTCTTGCCTTCGGGCTTAAGTCCTTAGGGCTATAAAATTTCATCATAAGTATTCCGCCGACAAGGCACGGAATCATTGTCGCCAGAAAGCAAAAAACCTCTTTATATTCTTTGTAGTAAAGTGCCACAAGCACGGTAGGAATAAAACAAATTCCAAGCACTAACAGCAGCACGCCTATCATTCTTGCAAGTGAATGACGTTTTACGGTTGCAGACATATCCGTTATTTGACCTTCAATAATTTCTCCAGATCTGCAATATCAGTCAAAAGGCTGAATACAAGCACTCTGTCTCTATCGGTTATCCTCGTGTTTCCGTCAGGGATTATAACTTCGCCGTCACGATATATAGCAGCGATAAGCAGTCCTTCAGGCAAGTCCAGATCGTTCAGCGTGCCGCCGCACATCATCATTCCGTTGTGCGCATTTATTTCGACTATTTCAGCCTGACCCTGAACTAGCATAGAAGATATGACCTTGTTTGCTCCCTGTATAATGCCGAAAATATTTCCGGCAGTTATGTCGAGCGGATTCAGCACGACATCAACGCCCATGTTTTCTATCATGTTAAGGTAGCTTTCTCTGCTGACCTTTGAAATAACATCATCAATACCCTTCTCTTTTGCGGCAAGCGCAAGAAGAAGGTTTTGCTCGTCATAGCCAGTAGCCGTTACGAAAGCATCCATTTCTTCGAGGTTTTCCTCTTTGAGCATCTCGATGTCTGTTCCGTCTCCGTGAAGTATCATAACGTTTTTGAGACGGGTCGAAAGATACTGGCAGCGTGCTTTGTTGCGTTCAACGAGCTTGACGGAGGCTCCAAAATCTGCAAGGCGCTCAGACAGATAATATCCTGTCTTTCCGCCGCCAATTATCATTACCTTCTGTATATCCGTATATCTTCCGTTAACATGAACGCGATCGTTCAGTGCAAGAATCTCCGTCTTCTCGCCTACGACATATAGAGAATCATCCTGCATTATAACATCGTTACCGTGCGGAATTATGACCTTGCCGGATCTCGATATGGCAGCTATAAGCATATTCGGCATTATCTTCTTCACTTCAGGCATTTTAAGACCTACGAGCTCTTTTTTTCTCATCGCCTTAAATTCTATCAAAGCTATCCTGCCGCTCGTAAAGACCCCGTTGCTGAGCGTGTATTTCTCGACGAGGTATTTGTACATTTCTGTCGTTATAGCAAGGTCAGGGTTAACGAGATAATCTATGTTGAGAGATTTTCGTATAAATGAATAATGCTTGAGATATTCCGGGTCGCGCACTCGTGAAATCACGTTGTTTGCTCCGAGCTGCTTTGCAAACGAGCCTATTATCATGTTGCTTTCGTCGCTTCCCGTTGCGACGAGTACGTGCTGGCACTTATCTATTCCGATCGACTTTAGTGTGCTTATATCGCGCGCATCCTCATTGATCGTAAGTACATCAAACTGCTGCGACAGTCTGTCGAGCAGCTCCTGATTAGTATCAACCAGAGTTATGGAATAATCTCCGCCGTGCAGAGCTTCGCAGACCTTTATGCCAAGCTTACCTACACCTATAATTGCTATATTCATGGTTTTTATCTCCTTTTATACCAGAGTAATCATATAACATAAAGGCTTTAGTGTAAAGACTTTAGCCATGCAAAAGAAAAAAACGGCATTGCCGGTATTTTTATCAGCGATGTCGTTTTTCTTTTTACAGTAATCTCTTATCTCAGCTCCGCTTTGAGTTCTTCAACCTTGTCGAGCTTCTCCCAAGGAAGGTCGATATCCGTTCTGCCGAAATGTCCGTAAGCCGCAACCTGTCTGTATATAGGTCTTCTGAGCTCAAGGTCTCTGATTATAGCAGCAGGTCTGAAATCGAAATGTCTCGATACGATATCTGCAATATGCTCATCATCGAGCTTTCCTGTGCCGAATGTATCTGCCATAATAGATACAGGCTTTGCAACACCTATTGCATATGCAAGCTGTATCTCGCATTTTTCTGCAAGGCCTGCCGCTACTACATTCTTTGCCGCATAACGCGCAGCATATGATGCCGAGCGGTCAACCTTTGTCGGATCTTTTCCGGAGAAAGCTCCGCCGCCGTGTCTCGAATAGCCTCCGTATGTATCAACTATAATTTTGCGTCCCGTAAGTCCGGAATCCCCGTGAGGTCCTCCGATTACGAATCTTCCCGTAGGGT
>JAEXBK010000034.1 GCA_023394035.1 Bacillota bacterium | reverse complement strand
ATCGAAAGGATGGCAAAGGGCGGGATTCTTTGCTCACGTATAGGCGAGATAAAAGAAAACCCGTTTGGGCTTATGCTCAAAAAACGTTCGGGTGAAACCGAAGAAATCGGCATGCCCGGAACGGACGAATTATACAAGGCGATATCTCGCGGTTAGCGATTGACAGCCTAAGTTAAAAAACATATAATAATATGTGCTGAGATTGCCCTTTAGCAGCTCCGCTTGGTATGGTTTGGGTCCTGCGCAATGAGATGCCGTGAACCGTGTCAGGTCCGGAAGGAAGCAGCAATAAGCGGAAGTTCTTATGTGCCGCAGACAAGCCTTCTCCAAGGCCCGGCGGAGCTGCTAAGGGGCAATTTGTTTTATTCAGCTTATAATTTATCGGAGGAATTATGTATACAGCACTGTACAGAACCGAGCGTCCCGAGGTATTCGGAGACGTACTCGGACAGGAGCATATAGTCCGTATTCTTAAGAACCAGCTTGAGAAGGGCACGGTAGGACACGCCTATTTATTCTGCGGTACGCGCGGAACGGGTAAGACTTCTATTGCAAGGATACTTGCAAAGGGTGTCAACTGCACTTCGGACGGAGAAGCTCCGTGCGGCACATGCCCGAACTGCCTTGCAATCAAGAACGGCACCTTCCCCGATATGATAGAAATAGATGCGGCATCAAACAACAGCGTTGACAATGTAAGGGAGCTGCGCGAATCGGTAAATTATCCGCCTGCTGTAGGAAGACGCAAGGTATATATAATAGACGAGGCGCACATGCTTTCAACTGCGGCGCTCAACGCTCTTCTGAAAACGCTTGAGGAACCGCCGGAAGATGTAATGTTTATACTTGCGACGACAGATCCTCAGAAGCTTTTGCAGACTATAGTTTCAAGATGCCTGAGGCTCGATTTCAGACGGGTTTCCGAAGAAGAAATTGCAGGAAGAATGGAGCGCATATGTTCAGCGCGCGGAATAGATGTTACCGATGATGCACTTAAGCTTTTGGCGGCAAATGCAGACGGGTCCGTAAGAGACGGACTGTCTCTGCTCGACCAGTGTCTTGCAGGTACGGACAGAACTCTCGATAGGGACGATGTTCTCGAATATCTCGGAACTGCAGGCGAAGAATTCTTCATCAAGCTTACGGACATGATAATAGAAAACGATTCAGGCGGAGCACTGCTTTTGCTTGATGATGCATTGAGAGACGGCAAAGACGTTAAACAGCTGCTTGCAGACTGGCTTTCTCACTACAGATCGCTCCTTATAGGCAAATACGTCAAGGAGCCTGAAGCGATCCTGAACATGTCACGCGAGAATATCGGGCGGCTCAAGGCACAGAGCGCAAAGATGCAGCTTTCGGACATAAACGATGCTATAATTACAGTCGCAAAGTCATTAAACGATGCGAGATATTCAACTCAGCCGCGAACCTTGATGGAGCTTGCAATAGTAATGCTTTCAAGCGGTATTACGGAGAATGTCGGAGCTGCTGTGCAGGTCAGAAAGACACCAAAATCCGCAGATGAAGGGCTTAAGCATAAGCCTGCCGAAAAGCCGAACACTGCTGAAATCAAGGCGGAAAGCATACCGGCAAATATACAGCAGCCAAAATCACAGCTTGACGAAGGTGACTTAGGAGCATCCGCAGCCAAACCTGATCCATCAGCAGAGCTTTCAGATACATGGAACGGAGTATGCAGGATTTTAAGTGCAGAGGGCGGAGCGGTCACAATGATCTGTACGGGAACTACGCTTGCCGATATGAACGACAGAGAGTTTAAGCTGATTGCGACATCGGAGCTCACAAAGAGCTTTGCAGAGAAGAACAGCAAACTGATTACGGATGCATTTGAGAAGGAAACCGGGAAACGGCTTTCTATGGTATGCAGGCTTCAGGATGCGGCAAAAGGTGACGATTCACCAACGGCTTCGGAAGAAGATATGGCTAAAAACACGGAAGACATCGTTTCAACGCTTGCAAGTAAATATAACCTAAATGTAAGAATAGAAGATAATTAACAGGAGGAATATACTATGGGAAAAGGAATGAGAGCCGGAAAGAAACCGAAGGCAAATAAGCCGATGGGCATGGGCGGCGGAAATATGCAGAAGCAGCTTGCACAGGCTCAGGCTATGCAGCGTCAGATAGAGCAGCTTCAGGCCGAACTTGAAGAAAAGGAATTTACAGCAACAGCAGGCGGCGGTGCAGTATCGGTAAAGGCAAACGGCAAGAAGGAGCTTATTTCACTTAATATCGAAAAGGACGTAGTCGATCCTGATGATATTGAGATGCTTCAGGATCTCATCCTGGCTGCAGTTAACGAAGTCATGCGTCAGGTGGACGAGGCTTCCGAGAGCGAAATGAGCAAGGTTACCGGAGGTCTGAACATTCCGGGACTCGTATAAGATAGGCCATGAAAAGCTATCCACGTCCACTCGGAAAACTTATAAATGAACTTTCGCGCCTTCCCGGAATTGGGGGCAAAACGGCGCAGCGTCTTGCGTTTCATATACTTTCTCTTTCGGAAAATGAGGCTGAGGCTCTTGCCGATTCGATTACGGAGGCAAAGCGTTCAATGCGCTATTGTTCCGTGTGCGGAAATCTGACCGATACGGATCCTTGTGCAATATGCAGTGACGAGACTAGGCGCGATGACATTCTATGCGTAGTAGAAAGTCCTCGTGATGTGTTAGCCATGGAAAAAATCAAGGAGTTTGCCGGCAGATATCATGTCCTGAACGGAGCTATTTCCCCGATGGAAGGGATAGGCCCTGAGGATATAAACCTTAAGTCGCTGATACTCAGATTGCAGAAGAGCGATATAAACGAAATTATTTTAGCTACAAATCCGAATATAGAAGGCGAGGCAACGGCGATGTATATTGCGAGGCTCGTCAAACCTTCGGGCATCAGGGTTACGAGAATTGCAAACGGTCTTCCTGTAGGCGGTGACCTCGAATATGCAGATGAAGTTACGCTTCTCAAGGCTCTTGAGGGAAGACGCGAGCTGTAATAAATATCGAATGGAGATTTTATGGCGAAGGATCTTTATTACAGAGTCATAAAAAATAAAGACAGAAACCGTAAGCTTAAGCAAAAGCATGACCTTATGATGTATATTACATTGTTTGTTGTGGCGGCGCTTTTGATTTTCGTGCTTTCTGAGATAATACGCTCCAATATTATTGCGAATCGATTCCAGAATTTCAAGCTTGAACTCAAATACGACACGATGTATGCACTTGGAAAGGAGCAGGTAAAGGCTACGGTGGGAGATGATACCTTTGATGCAAACGCCGGGGAAATATATGAGATTTATGTCGTAATAACTACAGCAGGCATGGGGAAGCTTCAGAAGGAGCTTCCGGAAGGCGAGAAGCTAAGCATAGACTACGGAAACGGCAGCAGAATAGACATATATAAGGCGGAGATCAAGGAAGAGGAAAAGAGCAGGGATTACGGAATCTTCATAAGATACGAAAATCAGGACGGAACGGTATTCATGTACGACACGGATGATGCCGATTTCGGAATGATAAAGGGTAAGCTGCTCCAAATAAAAAACAGACAGGAAGCACAATCACAAAATCACAAAATCACATAAAAACAAAAGCTGATATTCGGGGCATGAGCCTTTGAAATATCAGCTTTTTTATCGTTACGGTGTCATGTTTAGTTCCACTCTATACCGAACAGCTTTAGCAGCTTTTGTAGGAGAGAAAGTTCTTTTACAGGAGGCTCGGCATTTGCCTTGTGCTCAGACTGCTCTATTTTTGTGGTTTTTATTACAAATTGCACTGATTTGACATTGGTATTTTTTGCGGAAGCAAAGGACTCGACCTTTTGATCACCGCCGCTTATTGACGATAGCATTTCATCGACGGTTTCTTTTATCTGATCTTCTGCATTTGATGTCCTTGAAGCAAATTCAGATGTTCCGTCTGCCAGCTTTCCGGAGCCTGAGCTTAGCTGCTGCAAAGCTTCATAAAGCTTTTGTTCCGCTTCCGTAAGCTGTCCTGAACCGCTCAAAAGAGATTTTCCGCCTTCCGAAACCGATATGATACCTTTGTCGAGCTCATCGTATCCGGCTGAAATACTCTTTACTCCTTGGGTATATGCCGAAATACCTGAATTGAGTCCGGCGTATTCCCTCGTAAGCTTATCTATTCCATATTTAAGCTTTGAAAAATCAGCCATGATGGTGGTAAGTGAGCTCGCAAATGTTTGTATTCCGCTATCGAACGAGGAATAGCTGCTGCTAAGCTCATCCACATATCCGCTGAACTCCACGAGCTTTTTGGAAACAGGCGTAAGGTACTGATCCGGTGCTGTAATGGCTGCATTGTTTGCCTTTAGGAGCGTAATCAGATTTTTTAGCTGATCTATCTGATTTCTTAAGGTCTCTTTAATCTTATCGAGAGGAGGGAGCGGCTCTATCAATGAGAGCTGTGTTTCGAGCTTTTGAATCTGCTCCTGTATACCTGCTGCTGCCTGATTGTTGCCGTCTACAAGCTGGTCTATATCAAGCCCGTTTGCGACAAGCGCATCCTTGTACTGTTTGTATCCGACCGAGCCTGCGAACTGTTTTGCTCCGTCGTTCATCCGGCTTATTCCGTCTTTTATCTTGGATGATGCCTCGACAAGCTTTGAAAGCCCGTCTGTTTCGGCTGACATGCTGTTAAGCCCTTTGTCTATAGCATCAAGTGCGGCGAGCACCTCTGTCGATCCGCTCGAAAGCTGATCTGACTTTGATGCGAGTTCTTCAAGCCCTGTTCTGATTTTTGCAGAGCCTGCACGAAGCGATTCAATACCGGTGTTGAGGCTTGAAATACCTGCGGTAAGCTTTCCTGAATTTGACGCGATCTGACCGCTTCCGCCTGCTGCGGCGGAAAGCCCGCTGCTTATGGCTTTAGCACCTGAATTCAGAGCGTTACCTGCTGCGATGAGCTGTGAAATCTTATCGGCAATCTGAGCATCGTTAACGTCAATATCAAGACCGAGGCGCACACCGTTTATCATGGTTTCTTCAAGCTCAAATTCGGTGACCTTTGCTTTGATGGATGAGCTTACTCCTTTTCCGGGGAGAATTGTGTATGTGACTACCTTGTAGCTTCCGGCGTTTGCGATATTTGCGCCGTCTGCGGTAATATCACTGCACTTTTCGGTATCGAGCTTGAAGGTTGCCTGCAGAGCGTATGTATCAAAGAAGTTGCTTTTGATCTTGTCGTTTTTTGTTACGGAAAACTTGATTTCGAGCTCGCCTGATTGACCGGCAATATCGGCAGGTGTGATGCGCTTCCCGTCGAGATAGTAGACAAGACTTATTATCCAAGGCAGCTCCTTTGATGAGGATGTGCCCTGATAATAGACGCGGTCGGCATCAGAGGAAAATGTTATCATGTCATCTTCGTGTTTAAGCTTTTCGTTTGTGGTAAGCATCTTTATTTCGGAATATTTTCCGTAGTCGACGATATTACCTTTACCGAAGATGCTGACTATGTCTATATTTGTTACTTTACCGCCGGGATCTGCGACGGCATAAATTACCTCTTCCTTTGGAGATGAAGCTTCCTCGGCAAAAACCGACATAGGAAGCAGGAGAACAAAGGCGACAATCAAAATCAGCGCAATTGTTTTTTTGATTTTATTTACTTTCAATTCCAAAACCCCCTTTTGTTGTTTTTCTGATCAACCCATCGAATATGTATAGCATGCCGGGCAGTACGAACATTACGACGAGCAGTGAACAAATAGTCCCGCGCCCGAGGAATATGCCGAGCTGGGCTATGAGCCCGTGCGATGAAAGCAATCCGAGAAGATAGCCTACTACTGTAAGTACACTGGCTGATGTGAGCACCGATGCGCTGACCAAGGAAAGTGTTTTTTGTATTGATTTTTTTTTCCCGTGTATTTTGCGGTTTTCCATATATCTGTCGGTTAACAGTATTGCGTAGTCTACCGTGGCTCCAAGCTGTATAGAGCTTATTATCAGGTAAGCCATGTAGAAAATAGTCTGGTCGCGGAGGTAAGGCACGGAGAGATTTACCCAGATCGCCGTTTCTATTCCGAATACAAGTATAAACGGAAGAGAAAGAGATTTTGTGGTAAGCAGGAGAACGAAGAATACCGCACCTATTGCTATGAGATTTACTTTGAGCATATCTGCAGTTATCGTTTCCTTCAGATCGAGCGTCGAAACGCCTTCCCCAGCAAGAAGCCAGGTGCCGGGGTAGTGCTTATCCGCTACGGCTTTGATATTGTTTATCAGACGAAATGCGTTTTCCCCCTCGTAGTTTGCCGAAACGCTCAGTAACATTCGCGAGTAATTTTCGCCGGAGAGCTTGGAAAGCGATTTCGGGTCAATGAAGCTTTCAGGTATTGCCGCTCCCACGGTATCTACATATGACATGATGCCGTTTACTCCGGGAACGGTATGGAGCTCCTTTGAAAGCTCCGATTCTGCAACTATGTCTCCCTTCGGTACCATCAGCACATAGGTATCGTTTTTTCCGAAAACACGTTCAACGGAAAGCGTGTCTGCTCCGTACTCGGTTTTTTCGGAGAATATGTAGGATGCACCGTAATAGAAATTGTTTGAATTTGATGCGAGGAACGAAGGTACTACGATGATTGCAAACATTATTGTTGCCGGTATCATTATGCGGCAGACGAACCTTCCGAAGCCGTCAAAAGAAGGCAGGAATGAACGGTGCGTAGTCTTGTCGATGAGCTTGTATGTTGTGAGAAGCAGTACGGGCATAAATATGAAAACCGTGATCAAGCTGAAAGCGACACCCTTGCCGAGCGCCATGCCGAGATCCGGCCCTATCTTGAACTTCATAAGGCACAGGGCAAGAAAGCCTATAACGGTAGTCAGCCCGCTCGAAAGGATGGATGATGTTGACCGGCAAAGCGCTTCTACCATGGCTTCTTTCTCGTCGCTGAACTCCTTGCGGCATTCCTGGAATCTGTGCAGAAGGAATACGGAATAGTCGAGCGAGACTGCAAGCTGAAGTACATTGCCGGCTGCATTTGTCACAAACGATATGTTGCCGAATATTATATTTGAACCGGCGTTTATGATGACTGCGACACCGAGACCGAGAAGTATGAGGAACGGCTCGGCGTATGATGTCGTAGTAAGCGTAAGTATGAATATGGCAAAGGCTATACCGCCTAGTGAAATAAGAGGAATTTCGGTCACGGTGCTCGTTATGGCTACGCCGGTTGCAACGGTGTTTCCCGTAAGCGCGTTTTGATCGCCAATTATCTCTCTTATGCCCTTAAGCGCCTCTATTCGCTGCTCGTCATCTATCGTCAGCCATATAAGGGCGTTATTATCCCGATAATAGGAATTAAGGGTCGCACCGTCTATAGCCTGTAGCGGCACGTTTATGTCTGCCATGTCGTCGAGCCACATGATGTCGATTACGCCGTCCACTGATTTTAGCTTCTCTTTGTATTCGAGAGCTTCTGCGATACTGACGCCTTTGATCATCACCCTTGCATTAGGGATACCGCCGCCGAATTCAGTTTTCATAGTCTCGAGTGCGAGCGTCGAGGGGCTTCCTTCGGGCAGATAATCAGCAAGGTCGTAGTCTACGGACATGACAAACTGACACGCGACAGCTACGACGAATGAAATAGCAAATATAGTCAAAATCAGCTTTGGATGGTCCACGACCGATTTGTAGAACCTTCTCACTTTGATGTCCTCCTGAAAACCTTTCTTTATATGTTGACATTAACAGAAAATGCCTGATTATAACACGGTCAGATGATATGTGTTTGTATAAAAATCGACATATACCGGATATTTGTTGGTCAAATATCAAGATCTCATTGACAAATAGACGGAATCTTAGCAAAATATAAGTGTATAAAGTCGATTACGCACACATTTTGCCACGCAAGGAGTTATGCGAATGAAGCACGAAGAATCCACATACAGAACAAAGGCTGCGCTTGCGGCTTCGCTGAAAAAATATATGACACAAAAACCGCTCAGGCGGATAACCGTGAGCGAAATAATCCGTGATTGCGATGTCAACAGAAAGACATTTTATTATCATTTTGAGGATATATACGCTTTACTTAAGTGGATGCTTGAGCAGGAGGCTGTAGAGGTAATCAAGAAATTCGACTTTCTTGTAGACTATGAAGCAGCGATGGTATTTGTGCTTGAATATATAACTTCAAATGCACACATGCTTAACTGTGTCTATGACAGCATGGGTGCAGAGGAAATGAAGAAGTTTATTTACAATGATTTTGTAGATTTGGCTCGTTCCGTTGTTGACGGCACCGAAAAGGAGCTCGGACTTTCCGTGAACGAGGACTATAAGGTGTTTCTCAGTAATTTCCTGACGGAGTCCGTGGCGGCTTTGATGATAAATAATATAAAAAATCAGCAGGTCATTTCAAACGAAAAAGTCGTCAGCTTCCTGTCTGCGCTGACGACTGTAATTATTCCCGAAATGCTAAAGCATGAGCCGAAATAATATATTGGGATCGTGCTATGAATTATTTTTTGGGGCATGTTATCTCTGCAACATCCTCTATGGTTTTGTGAAGCTTCGCTACAAGCTCAGAGTCAACTGCACGATAATACATCTCTTTGCCTTCTCTTCGTGCGGATATAAGTGAACTCGTTTTGAGGAGCTTAAGGTGGTGGAAAACCGCAGGGCTGCTCATCCCCATTATCTCGGCAATATTGATAACCGATTCTTCGCAGTGGCAAAGCAACCAAAATATACGAAGCCTTACAGGGTCTCCAAGCTGCTTCATAGCCGATGAAACTATGCTGATCTGTTTCTGGTCGGGCAGCGTATTTATTATCTCGGAGCCTACAGATCCGTGACTGTGCGGCATACAGTTTCCACATCCGCATCCGTGCCTGCATTTTGATTCTTTAAGCATGAACTTCTCCCCTCCGAATTTTTGCGTCTATCAAAAATTTCAGGTACAGTATATCACCAAAATGTCAAAAATAATATTTAATTTTTCTATATGTGTTGCAAGATCGATTAAGAGGGTATAAACTTAATACGATTAAATAAACACTTAATTCAAAGAAAGGATATATCATGAAAAAAACTTATAAGATCGATGTAGACTGTGCAAACTG
>JAEXBK010000143.1 GCA_023394035.1 Bacillota bacterium | reverse complement strand
AAACAGCAGCCTGAATACCTTTTATCATCTTCGGATCGCTCATTCTCGAAACGCCTCCTGCTGCACGAATATCCGCCGGAATTCTTTCGAGTGGCTTTACTGCGCAAGCTCCTGCTTCTTCTGCAATCTTAGCCTGTTCCGGTGTAGTTACATCCATAATGACTCCGCCCTTCAGCATCTGGGCAAGGTTTCTGTTAAGTGCTGTTCTGTCGTTATTCATTTTGTACTCCTTCTATACATGTCACATAACCATAAAGTATTTAGTTTTTGTAGCTACAAAATGAATATATAACAAAACTGACTATATATAAATATTCAGTTTTCGTTTTTTATATATAGTCAGTTTAATGTTTTCTGTCCAATTTGACATCAAAAATACAGTTTAGCCGTTTTTCGTTGATACAGTTTTTCAATATCACGATTATCTTATATAGAAAATCTCGTTTCAGGCAGTATATTGTGCAAATCGCATAACGTTAAAGGCTCCGGATATCGTCCGAAGCCTTCAGTAAAAATATTACATTTCTGTTGTTTCTTCTGCTGCCGATGCTGCGGGATTCTCATCTACTGAAGAGTTGAGCTGTGCAAGCTCAGATTCCATGTTGTCGGCTGATTTCTTTTTCTCAAGGCGTTTAGGCTTAACCTTGCCCTGCTCTTCTGCAGGCTCTTCTTCCGAACGCCTGTCTGATTTCTTCTCGACAGATGAAATGCACCATTTCTTCATTTCAAATTTAGTCTTGTCTGCACCTACCTGAATTATTATCGAATCCGTCTTGGTCTTGACTACCTTACCGCATATTCCGCCGATAGTAACGATTTCGTCTCCGACCGTAATGCTGTTTCTCATGTCGCTTATCTGTTTTTCCTTCTTCTTCTGAGGTTTGATAAGAAGAAAATACATAAGAACCGCAAATACGACAAGAATAATCATATTGACCCATAAACTGTTTCCACCCATATGAAACTCCTCCTGTTGAAAGCTTGATAATTTATAATGGTGCCGGCGATGGGGGTCGAACCCATACGGTGTTGCCACCACGGGATTTTGAATCCCGCACGTCTGCCAATTCCATCACGCCGGCATAAACAATAAATTGATTTTATCATACTGCCTGTTTATCGTCAATGTAAATGGTAAAAAAATAGACCCGAACGGGTCATATGTTTCTTAGTGGTGCGGCCGACTGGATTTGAACCAGCACGGTTGCCCACACGCCCCTCAAACGTGCGCGTCTGCCAATTCCGCCACGGCCGCATATCAGTTGTAATCGATTCCGTGCCCGACTACAATTCAATATAATATCACAAAATAAAAGAAATGCAAGCAGATTTTTTGTATAATATCATATTTTTTTCGGTTTTTTTAAGCTTTATTCATTTTTGCCCGTGCGCTTCTTCCAGCTCCATGTATCAAGCCCTTCATACGGACTGAAAAACTGCGGGCTTATTGAGTATTCGAGAGTCTCTACGGATAAGAACGAATAGCTCCTATAGCATATCGGGAAATAAGGCATCTGCGCATCAAGCAAGCTCTTTACTTCAGAAAATACACTTTTTTGTTCCTCCGGAGTTAATGCTTTTTCGAGTGACGCTACCTTTGAGGCGAGGTCCTGATCGTTTAATCCTATATAAATCGAGCTTCCGAAAAGTTCTCTGAGATTAAACTGCTTGTCTATCTTCATTCCCGAAAAAAAGATATCAAAGTCTCCTGACTTTATCTTTTGCATAAAAACATCGGCAGGCTGTTTGTCCACCTTAACGTCAATCCCTATTGATGAAAGTGCTTCAGCTATGCTCATTGCTGCTTCTTCGCGGCTTCCCGTTCCGGAAGCAACCAAAAGCCTTAATACAACAGGCGTATGCGCTTCCCCATACTCTAAAATTCCGTCTCCGTCCGTATCCTTATATCCAAGCGAGGAAAGAAGCTTTGCCGCTTCTTTAGGTTCAAATTTCAGAGTGTCCTCTTTTGAGGAGCCTAAAAATCCCGGGTAATACAGGGAATCCGAGATCACAGCCTTTGTACCGTAATCCTCTTCGACTATTTTTTCTCTGTCTATTGCTCGTGCTGCTGCACCTCTGAATTCAGCTTGTGCCAAATTTGCGTTTCTGTAATTAAACCCTATAAATTCCAAATCGTTAGATACGAGCGGAGTCTGCTTTATATCCTTATCCGATGCCGAAAGATCAGAGCTTTTGTTGAGATATCCGACCACTGCATCCATAGTCATAAGCCCCGGAATTTTTGACTTGTCGTTTACAAATGTTATCTCAACAGGAAGAGGTTTTCCGTTTCCCTTGTAATTAGGCGACGGTATAAGGTTTATGCCCTGCCCTGTCTTGTAATCGGAGAACATGTACTTACCGCTTGAAAGCGAAAATCCGTTATCGCTTGTGCTGTATTCTGATGCCGATACTATAGGAAAAATCAGATTATCAAGAGCTGCATCATCAGGTGATTTGAAGCTTATCGTAACATTTTTGCGATCCGTAAAATATACGCTGTCTATCTTTGACGCATATATGTAATATGGGCTTTTTGTGCCTATAGATATAATATTGTCGATTGTGTCTTCTATGTCATAGGCATTGAGGTCCGATCCGTCCGAAAACGCCGCATCGTCCTTTATCGTTATCTGTACCGTACCATCCTCCTTGTTCGTTGAATATGATGATACAATATCCGGAATGACATTCAGATTTTCGTCAAGTCTGAACATAGAGGCATAGACTACGCTGTTCAAATACACGACATCCTCATCATCAGATGCAAGAGGATTAAAAGAAGACGGTTCATACATCGCCAGATATATCTTGTCTGCCTGTACAAGAGAGCTGTCCTGCTTATTCTCGTTTTTTGCAGGGTCATCATTGTGCTTCATTATATAGACAGTCGCAATGCTGCCTGAAATAACGGCTACAATTACGATAACAAGCATTATATATTTATGAAACAGCTCGGCAAGCTTAGCCATTCTGCGATTTTTGTCAATATCTTTCATATTTGCATATAAGCCTTTCTATTTTTTCTTCGAGTGCCGCTTCGTTTCCGTTGTTAAGCAGAACATCATCGGCTCTTTCAAGCTTTTCGTCCTGACTCATCTGACTGTTTATACGCGATAAAATTTCGGAATAAGATGCTCCGTCTCGCTTCATCACGCGCTTTATTCTTACTTCAAGATCCGCCGCTACCACCCATATGTAATCGCACAAAAATTCGCATCCGGTCTCGAACAAAAGCGGTATATCAAAGAAAATGATATCCTCAAGTCCTTTTTCTTTAAGTGCCCTTTTCCTGTCAGCCATTACAGAAATTACCGATGAGGTGACAATTTCCCTGAGTTCCCCGTTTTTTTCGGGGTCGGCAAACACAATAGCCGCAAGAGCCTTCCGGTCAAGGTCTCCTGCTTCAGAAATTATATGCGTGCCGAAAACGGAGGCAAGCCTCTGTAAGATCGGACTTCCCTTAGCCGTTATTTCATGTGATATTTTGTCAGCGTCTATTACGGTATATCCGCGAGATAAAAGATACCCCGAAACCGTTGATTTGCCGCTCCCTATTCCACCTGTAATTCCGATGCTTATCATATCTATTTAAGTTCAAACCAGTCTTTTCCCGAATCGAGACTGCATTCGAGGCTGACCGAAAGCTTATATGCTTCCATCATGTTTCTTCTGAGCAGCTCTCTCACTTTCTCTTCCTCTTCTATCGGTGAGTCGATTATAAGCTCATCGTGCACCTGAAGTATAAGCTTTGCCTTATACTCTTCGGCTATAAGCTCGTCATAGACCTTTATCATTGCAAGCTTTATGATATCCGCTGCGCTTCCCTGAATCGGGCTGTTCATTGCAAGCCTTTCGCCGAGACTTCGCGTCATGTAATTTGATGAGGCTATTTCCCTTATAAACCTTCTTCTTCCGGTTATGGTTTCTGAAAATCCGCGCTCCTTGCAAAGTGCAACCTGCATATCCATATATGATTTTACGGCTTCATGCTTTTCAAAATATTCCTCGATATATCGCTCGGCTTCCTTCCTGCCTATATGAAGCTCTTCGGAAAGTCCGAACCCGCTCATGCCGTAAATTACTCCGAAGTTTACGGCTTTTGCCTTGCTTCTGTCAAGGGATGTCACCTTGTCATATTCTATATCGAAAACTCTCGATGCCGTTGCTCTGTGAATATCGTCACCGTTGTTAAACGCCTCTATCAGATTTCTGTCTCCAGATAAATGCGCGAGCACCCTGAGCTCTATCTGCGAATAGTCAGCTCCTATCAGTACATTTTCTTTGCTTTCAGGAACAAAAGCCTTTCGGAGAAGTCTGCCGTATTCGTTTCTGATAGGGATATTCTGAAGATTAGGCTCGGTACATGAAAGCCTTCCCGTAGCAGTAACCGTCTGCTTGAAATGTGCTCTTATTTTGGAATCAGACGCTATAAGCGGAATAAGCCCGTCAACGTATGTTGATTTGAGCTTCGTTATTGTCCTATACCTCAAAATCATATCCACTATCTCGTGCTTTGATCTGAGCTTTTCGAGAACCTCCGCATTCGTGCTGTAGCCCGTCTTTGTTTTTTTGAAGGCAGGAAGCCCGAGCTTATCAAAAAGTATTACGCCAAGCTGTGAAGGTGAATTTATATTAAATTCTTCTCCTGCAGCGGCAAAAATATCCTTTGACAGAGCCTCAATCTCCTCCTCCAGTTCTTTTCCGAATGATTTTATCGATTCCTTTTCTACGGTAAAGCCGTTATATTCCATTCCGGCAAGCACCCTGATAAGCGGAAGCTCTATGCTGTAATAAAGCTCCTCAAGGCTGTTTTCCTTGAGTTTTTTCTGAAGTATTTCCTTGAGTGCCGTGAGAACGGAAAAATATGATTTTGTAAATGTATGCTCGTCATTTTCCGCTTCTCCTAAAAGGTCAAGCTGCTTTCCGTTTGAGTCGTTTGTGTCGTCAATTTCCGTATAAAGATATTCGAGTGCAAGTCGCTTCAGTGTATAATTTGATTTTGAAGGGTCAAGCACATAATCGGCAACCGCAGTATCAAAGCCCGCTTCAAATTCCGTTAAACCGTAAAATTTCAGCACATAAGCGTCCTCAAGAATGTCATGACCGCAAAGCTTTATCTTTTTTTCATAAAGCTCCGAAGCGGCGGCTCTCATCAGTTCATCGCTTCCCGATACGTCAAATACCTTGTCACCCGAACATATATAAAGCGAGTACATCAAAGGCTTCGCCGTATGCGAATGATCCGACACAACTCTTATAAAGGCTTCGCTGTTTGCTTTAAGCGCGCTTAGCTTTTTTATGTCCTCATCTGCCGAAAGCTTTATAAATTCATACTCCGCTACAGTTGTATGAGCGTTTGCTTCTCCTACCTTCAGCTTCTTCAGGAATGAGTTGAATTCAAGCTTCACATATAGCTCTATGAGCTTATCGGCATCCTGCTCCTTTATAGCAAAATCATCTATCTTAAATTCTATCGGAACGGATGTGAATATTTCCGCAAGCTTTCTGCTCATAATAGCAAGCTGCGCATTTTCTTCCACCTTTTCCCTAAGCTTCTTATTTGCGATCTCGTCGGTGCGTTTCAGCATTTCGTCTATGCTTCCGAATTGTTCAAGCAGCTTTATGCCGGTCTTTTCTCCGACTCCTGGTATTCCCGGAATGTTATCGGACTGGTCTCCCATAAGACCTTTCAGGTCTATAAACTGCTGAGGCGTAAGGCTGTACCTCTCAACCATCTTATCGTAATCATAAAGATCAAATTCGCTTATGCCTTTTTTCGTGATCAGCACCTTTATATTTTTCGACGCAAGCTGAAGCGCATCCTTATCGCCTGAAATTATAAGTACGTCAAGACCTTCCTTTTCTGCAGCCTTTGCTACAGTACCTATGATATCGTCCGCCTCATACCCATCTATCTCGAGATTGCTTATGCTCATCGCAGAAAGTATATCCTTCATCAAAGGCAGCTCCATGGCAAGCTCAGGCGGCATTTTTTTGCGTCCGGCCTTATATTCCGCATACGATTCATGTCTGAAGGTCGGTGATTTTCTGTCCCATGCGACCGCCGCATATTCCGGAGAATAATCATCGAGTATCTTCCCGAGCATGTTCAAAAATCCGTAGATTCCTTGGGTATATATTCCCTCAGAGGTTATCATCGGATTTCTCATTGCATAGTAAGCTCTGTTTATTAAGCTGTTACCGTCAATTATTACTATTCTTTTTTCCATAATTTCACACGACTCTTCCCGTAAGATCGTAATCAAAAGCGTCTTCTATCAAAACATTTACAATGTCGCCTTTTTTGAGCTTCCTTTCAGAGGTGAATATAACTCCGTTATCTATCTCGGGAGCATCATATCGTGTACGACCTGCATACGAACCGTCCTCTTCCTCATTATCGACTATCGTTTCGAGAATTTTTCCGATCATATTTCTGTTATGCTCGGCTGAAATGCTCATCTGCCTCATCATTATACCGTCAAGACGCTCCTGCTTTACATTTTCGTCTATCTGATCCGGCATTTCAGCAGCTTCAGTACCTTCCTCACACGAATACGAAAATACACCGAGACGGTCGAATTTTTCGGTTTCAACCATTTCGCAAAGCTCACTGTATTCTTCCTCCGTTTCTCCCGGGAAGCCTACTATAAGTGTCGTTCTTATGCAAATCCCGGGTACTGCTTCCCTCAGCTTTCGTATCGTATTTTTGATTCCTTCGTTTGTCGTATGACGCTTCATTCTCTTAAGT
>JAEXBK010000047.1 GCA_023394035.1 Bacillota bacterium | reverse complement strand
GCCCTCACCGCCGCCGTGTGGGTGATCGTTAGGGTTCATTACAGATCCTCTTACATGAGGTCTTCTGCCCATATGTCTCACCTTACCGGCTTTACCGATCTGGATGTTTCCGTGATCTTCGTTGCCTACTTCGCCGATTGTTGCTCTGCAGTTAAGAAGAACTTTTCTAACTTCGCCGGAAGGAAGCCTTACCTGTGCGTATTTTTCTTCTTTAGCCATGAGCTGAGCGCCGTTACCTGCAGATCTTGCAAGCTGTCCGCCCTTGCCAGGCTTCATCTCAACGTTGTGGATAACAGTACCTACAGGGATGTTTGCAAGCGGAAGTGTGTTTCCGACTTTGATATCCGCATCAGGTCCCGAATATATTACGTCGCCGACCTTCAGTCCTTCAGGTGCGATGATGTATCTCTTTTCGCCGTCGGCATATACTATCAAAGCGATATATGAAGTTCTGTTAGGATCGTATTCGATAGCGCTTACCTTGCCCGGAATACCGTCTTTGTTTCTCTTAAAGTCGACTATTCTGTACTTGATCTTAGCGCCGCCGCCTCTGTGTCTTACTGTGATCTTACCTCTTGAATTTCTTCCGGAGTGCTTCTTAAGAGCTACTGTAAGTGACTTCTCAGGCTGTGATTTTGTGACCTCTTCGAATGTTGAAACTGTCATTCCTCTGAGGCCCGGAGAGGTTGGATTATATTTTTTGATTGCCATTTTGCCTACCTCCTAAGTTACAGATTCTGGAAGAATTCGATCTCTTTGCTGTCAGCAGTAAGTGTAACAACTGCCTTCTTGTAAGAAGCTCTTCTGCCTTCGGTTCTTCCCATTCTCTTCAGTTTGCCTTCCATGTTGATGACGTTTACTTTTTTGACTTCAACTCCGAAGACTTCTTCTACTGCCAATTTGATCTCTGTTTTATTGGCATCCGGTGCCACTTTGAAAGTGTACTTCTTCTCAGGCGCGATATCCATGCTGCGCTCTGAAATTACCGGTTTGATTATTACATCGTATGGTGATCTCATTATAAGTACACCTCCTGGATCTTCTGAACGGCTTCCTTCGTTACGATGAAGCTGTAATGGTTAACGATTTCGTAGACGTTCATCGTTCCTACGAGAGCTGTTCTGACTCCAGGGATGTTGGCAGCTGATCTTACGATGTTCTCGTCTTTTTCTGCCGTTACGATCAAAGCCTTCTTGTTTGCCTTGATGTTAGCAAGGATTCTTGCCATCTCTTTTGTCTTAGGTTCGTTCAGCTTAAGCTCGTCTAAAACGATGAGTTCTTTCTCTGCTAATTTTGCTGAGAGAACGGACTTGAGAGCGAGTCTCTTCAGTTTCTTAGGAACTGCATATCTGTAATCTCTCGGCTTCGGTGCGAATACGATTCCGCCGCCGATCTGTGAAGGGTCTGTTGAGCTTCCCTGTCTGTGGCGACCTGTTCCTTTTTGTCTGAAAGGTTTTCTTCCGCCGCCTCTGACTTCGCCTCTTGTCTTTGCAGACTGTGTGCCCTGTCTCTGGTTTGCAAGGTAGTTGACTACTACTGCGTGTACGGCATCCTGATTAGGCTCGATACCGAATATTTCATCTTTAAGCTCTATTGTTCCGGCTTCTTTGCCTTCCATATTGAGCATTGTTATTTTAGCCATTATATTGAGTCCTCCTTTCCCCGGTCCTATTTGCCCTGACCTTTGATGGCATAACGGACTCTGACGAGACCGCCTCTGCCGCCCGGAACCGCGCCCTTAACAAGCAGGAGATTCCTGTCAGTGTCGACCTTTACAAGTTCGACGTTCTGTACTGTAACTGTTTCGCGTCCCATTCTTCCAGGGGATTTGTTTCCCTTGAAGACTCTTGAAGGGTATGTAGCACCTGCGAGCGCTCCGTGGAGTCTCTTGTGCTTTGAGCCGTGGCTCATAGGGCCTCTGTGATGTCCGTGTCTCTTGATGTTACCCTGTGTTCCCTTACCTTTGGATGTTCCGGTGATATCGAGCTTCTTGCCTGCTTCGAAATCAGCAACCGTGATTTCCTGGCCAAGTTCGTATGTTTCGCCTTCTTCTACCGTAAACTCTGCGAGGTACTTCTTAAGCGGTGTGCCGCTCTTTGCGAAGTGACCTGTCAGCGGTTTGTTGACTCTGTGCGCAAGCGTGTCTTCGTATCCGACCTGCACTGCGTTGTAGCCGTCCGTCTCGACAGTCTTTACCTGAGTAACGACTTCAGGACCTGCCTGGATGACGGTTACCGGGATGACTTCACCGCTCTCGGCGAAGATCTGAGTCATTCCGACTTTTTTGCCCAAAATTGTTTTCATATGAATTCCTCCGATTCTTACATTGGACCGTGGATTACCACGTTCTTCTAAGGGGAGTGTCCCTTACGTTTTTATGTCCTACAGTTTGATTTCGATGTCGACGCCTGCAGGAAGGTCGATCTTTGTGAGTGCGTCGGTCGTCTGGATCGTCGCATTCGTGATGTCGATGAGACGCTTGTGCGTTCTCTGCTCGAACTGTTCTCTGCTGTCCTTATACTTGTGAACAGCTCTCAGGATCGTAACGACTTCCTTCTCTGTAGGAAGCGGAATAGGTCCCGATACGTCTGCGCCAGTCTTCTTTGCGGTCTCTACGATCTTAGCGGCCGACTTGTCAAGAAGAGCATGGTCATAAGCTTTAAGTCTGATTCTGATTTTCTGTAACTCGCTCATTTTTTCCTCCTAATGATTTGTTTTGTACAGTTTTCGCTATGCTTGTACAAGGTGTTCCGGTGCTGGTTTTTCAAGCAGCGTTTCGATTTTCGCTTACTCCGTACACGCTGCCGTGCGTTTCTTTATTTTTTACGCAGAACAAATCAGCGAACGCCCTCGCCCCCATCTTGTGGAGACAATTCTCAGCAGAAATTACCTGATAGCTCAGCAACTTCCTGCATCTTCGCCCAAAGCAAGCCCTAACAGTATATTACACTTAAAATAATAAAGCAAGAGTTTTTATAAAAAAAGTTTTTTGCTTTTTACATGTTTTTTTACATCAAAACTCGCTGTTATCAATGCGTATACCGCCGTAGTTGCGTACACTTTTACCCGCGTTTCTTTTTCTGTGTTATTTGTGGTTTCGGGTCTAAGTTATTTGGTCGATGCCTTCAAGTCTTTGCGCTATAATCAGGGGCAAATCATATTTTTTCATTGAAAATAGCCGTTTAGGGGATAAAATCTTCAAAAAATATCCGATGAGGAACCTGAGGAGTTAAAATCGGGAGCAAACGGGAAAAATATGCCGAAAATAGCCGTTTCTGAGAAAAAAAATATCAATTGCCCCCAATCCAAGTAAGCAGACCTCATAGGAAAAGCTCCCTTCACTGTAGCACGAAGGGAGCCTTCCTATAATATGATCATGACAAAAAGGTTATTGTGTTTGCTTGCTTTTTTCTATCAGAGACATTATCTCATCTGCAGAGACCCTGCAGGCGCTGCATTCCGTGGTGCCTCCGTGACCGCTGCCGCATGATGAGCAGCATCCGCCGCAGCCGTTCCCGCTCAGCTGTCCTCTGATGTCGCGCAGCACCGCTCTTCCCGAGAAGAAAAGCAGAACGCCGAGCAGGGACAACACTATAGGGTAGCCTAAATAAGGAGTCATTACTTCACCACCCCGGCCGCTTCGACCGCCATAGCGGATTTTGATGAGTTTTCAGGGACATAACCTTTTCTGAAAAGCAGATAAAGTATTGCTGCCGTAAGAACCACGGCAATTGCAGGACCGATGCCGAAGCCGAATTCACCCGTTATCATACCGCCTATATTATATGCGATCAAAGCAAGTGCATAAGCCCAGCCCGTCATCCAGCCGATTGCAGCCCATGTCCATTTTGCGTTGTTCATTTCACGCTTGATTGCACCTATTGCCGCAAAGCACGGAGCGCAAAGCAGATTGAATACCATGAACGCAAATGCCGCCGCAGGAGTAAAGTCTTTTGCAACGCGATCCCATATCTGATCGCCGTTTTCTTCGAGCTCTCCGCCCGCATCCTCATCATAATTGTAAAGAACACCGAAAGTTCCGATGACCTCTTCCTTAGCCACAAGACCCGTTATAGTCGCAACTGCAGGCTTCCAGTCTCCGAAGCCCAAAGGCTTGAAGGCAGGAGCAATCGCATTTCCGATGCCTGCAAGCAGGGAAGCGTCCATAGCATTTACATCTTCGACAGGTATGTTTCTCTTTGATGCAAGCTCCTCCATATATTCCGAGGTTGCGATGCTTTCGTCTTCAAACAGATCTTCGACCATACCGAACTTGCCGTTAACCGTTCCGAAGCTCGATAAGAACCATATAATTATAGAAGCTATTACGATTACCGAACCTGCCCTCTTGATGAAGGACCAGCAGCGTTCCCAGGTAGCCTTAAGTATATTCTTTACGGATGTTATATGATATGAAGGAAGTTCCATTACAAACGGAGCAGGTTCGCCGGCAAGAGCTTTGAATTTCTTTAATATTATTCCCGAAAGCACTACCGAACCGATCCCTATAAAGTATGCCGAAGTCGCAATCCAAGGCGAATTTCCGAATATAGCTCCGGCAATCAGTCCGATTATAGGGAGCTTCGCGCCGCACGGCATGAAAGTAGTAGTCATTACCGTAAGCTTTCTGTCGCGATCCTGTTCGATCGTTCTTGAAGCCATTACACCAGGAACGCCGCAGCCCGTAGCCACCATGCAAGGAATAAAGCTCTTTCCGGACAGTCCGAACTGTCTGAAAATCCTATCCATTACAAACGCAACTCGCGACATGTAGCCGACATCCTCGAGTATTGCAAGGAAAAGGAACAAAACGAGCATCTGCGGAACAAAGCCGAGTACGGCGCCTACGCCGGCAACGATACCGTCCTGAATGAGCCCGAAAAGCCATGTGCCTTCCGCAACGCCGAGATATCCAAGAATATTTTCAAACAGCTTCGGAATCCACTCGGCGAAAACCACATCGTTTGCAAATTCGGTAGCCTTCGTTCCGAGAGAGAATTCCCAAGGCCCCATTGCTATCGCGTATATAAAGAACATTATTGCCGCAAAGATCGGAAGTCCGAGAAGTCTGTTTGTGACGATTTTGTCGATCCTGTCCGATGCGGTCAAATTGTCTTTTCTCTTCGCTTTTTTGACTGCCGCAGCGGTTATGTCCGTGATTGCTCCGTATCTTTCGTTTGTAATGATGCTTTCCGCGTCATCATCAAAGTCAGCCTCGCAGGCAGCTATGATTTTCTCTATTTCCGCAGCCTTTGATCCGAGATCGAGGTTCGCATTTACCTTTTCGTCTCTTTCGAACAGCTTTACGGAATACCAGCGCAAAAGTCCTGCCGGAACCTTGTCCCTTATCTCGTCTGCGATTTTTTCAAGTGCAGCCTCTACACCCTTATCAAAGCGAGCACCCTCCGGTGCGTTCTTGCTCTCCGCAGCCTTTACCGCAAGAGCCGCAGCATCAAGACCGCCCTCGCCTTTAAGTGCGCTTATTTCTATTACAGGGCAGCCGAGTCTTTTGCTCAGCTCCTTCGTGTCTATGGTATCGCCGTTTTTGCGCACCAGATCTATCATGTTCAGCGCCGTTACTACAGGAATTCCGAGCTCAAGCAGCTGAGTCGTGAGGTACAGATTTCTTTCGATATTTGTTCCGTCAACTATATTGAGTATGGCATCCGGACGCTCATTTATGAGGTAATTTCTCGATACGACCTCTTCGAGCGTGTACGGAGAAAGCGAATAGATACCCGGCAGGTCCTGAATGACCACTTCCTTTGATCCCTTGAGTTTACCTTCTTTCTTTTCGACAGTAACGCCCGGCCAGTTTCCTACATACTGGTTGGCTCCGGTAAGAGCATTAAACAGCGTAGTCTTTCCGCTGTTCGGGTTACCTGCCAATGCAATAATTACAGACATTTTTCCACCTCTATCATCGCAGCGTCAGCCTTTCTGACCGACAGCTCATAGCTTCTTACATTTAACTCCATAGGATCTCCAAGTGGCGCTACCTTGCGTACAAAAACATCCACGCCCTTAGTTATTCCCATGTCCATTATGCGTCTTTTTACCGGTCCTTCTCCGTGGAGTCTGACTACTCTGGCAGTCTCTCCCACAGGAATGTCCTTAAGTGTTATCATTCTCGTTCCTCCTCTAAAGTGAATCTACCATTATCTTGTTAGCCATCTCTCGCGTCAGGGCGAGCTTTGAATCCTTCACCCTTACTATCATGTTTCCGCCATGTGACTGGATGACATCTATCAAAGTCCCCGGAGCAAATCCGAGCTCCGCGAGTCTCTGCTTTGTCTTCCCGCTACCCGCAACTCTTGAAACCTTTACCGAGCTTCCGCTACTTACCATCGTTATAGGCATCATCTTCACCCCTTTGTCATATTTGTGTTAATTGGCAAACCTTAGTTTAATATAGCTAACCATACTTTGTCAAGACTTATTTGGAAATTAAGTGAGGTTAAGCGAGATTAAGTGAGATTGCTACCTGCTTATCATTGTTTTGAGTATCTTAGGGTGCGTCGGGAGTTGCATCAGACAAGCTCAGCCCGCAATGCAATCCACATCGGGAGCAAATCGCACTTTTCGATTAAAAAACAGCCTGTTTTACATCAAAAACATCAAAAAACTACCGATGGGCAAGAGGAGCTGCCCTAATCGGTAGTAAATGGAAAAAAATATCAAAAAACAGCCTGTTTTGAAGGAGAAATTTCGGATTTGCAGACGCACGCTTATAGGCGTCGCAGTTCAGGTGGCAACGTTAGCCTGCGCCCGGCAGACTTTGCCGCCGGGCGCAGCATTCATTTG
>JAEXBK010000139.1 GCA_023394035.1 Bacillota bacterium | reverse complement strand
TACGCTTATAGGAATGATTGAACTGTTCTTCTTTGAGGAAGAGATTTCTTGCGAGCTGCTGGGTTATTGTACTCGTTCCGCTTATGCGTCCGCCCTTAAGCAAAGCATCTCTGACTGCACCGAGCATACGTACAAAGTTGAAGCCCTTGTGTGTCCAAAATGACTTATCCTCAAGCGCAACGATAGCATCCTGCATTACTTTAGGAATGTCCTTGAAAGCAACGAGCTGTCTGTCATTTTCTATGAAAATCGTTTCTATTTCCTTGCCGTCAGCATCATATATGTGCGAACGCTCTGTCAGCATAGAAGGAATAGTAGTCGGATCAATAGGGTCTGCCTTGGAAATCAGGGAATATGCAAATGCAAAGGCAGCAGTTCCGCCGATCAGGAATAATGCAAGAAAAACAGCAAGAATAGTCTTGATGATACGACCTGCTTTGCTCTTTTTCTTTTGCGGCTTCTCTTTGGAAGACTTATCGATCCTTGGCTTTCTCGTTGAGTTTGAGTTGGTGATTTCTGTAGTTTCTGCCATGATGATTGCCTCTTCAGATTCGGTACTTGCGACATCGGTATCTACATTGTCCGTGCTGTTATTTGAAGCGGAAGACTCTTCGCGGGCAGGAGCATCTTTGTGAATACTATCCTTGTATTCTTCATAATCCTTGTCGAGACTATAGACTATAGTCTTGTCTATATCCTGAGTGCCGGGATCTGAAAAATCATCGGTAATATCAGCATGCTCCGAAATATCCGCAGAAATATCTTCGGATTCCGAAACAATGTTATTTATATCGTCGGCCTCAGGTGATGTGACATCCTGAGAATTGCCATCAGATAATGAAAGGTTGTCTTTTTCGTTTATACTCATTTGATAACCAAAATCCTTTCTTTGGAAGTAATTATACAAAGGTATTATAGCATAACGAGCCATGCAAGTATATAAAAAATGACAATGTAATAGTTCCGTAAGAGAAAAATAAGAAATGTTTGAGTGAGAAAGGGACGGATGGTAAAATATGTAAGAGGATGGGGTAGCTATGAGAAGAAAATTGTTTCTTTACTGTATATGCCTGACGGCAGGTGTTATAAGTGCATACATATCGGTGACAAAAGGACAGGCTTTTTTTATATGTGCGTTTCTGCTTTGCCAGGTGCTGTTTTTTTTATTTGATTTGCGGTTTCGTATAACGATATTTTTTATTGCAGGAGGTCTGCTGCTTTTTAATTCGTATAATGCGGATGCAAAAGCTTTGCCGGAAAAGTACATGAATGATTCCGCAGAGGTTTATGCGAAGGTAATAGATATTAAACAAGGAAGTAATAACTATCTGCAGCTTATATGCAGTACGAAGCAAATTAAACAAAATAGCAAAATCACTTATTTACAGGCGGTAATTTCTATTTCGGAAGAAGAAGGCAGGATAAGCGATCAGCTTGGAATAAGTAAAGAAGAAATAATAGGAAAGACCGTTTGCATAAAAGGATGCTTTAAGATACGCGATAGGTATGCAAACCCGGGGAGCTTGAGCAGACGGCTTTTTTTGTACAGCGAAGGTATAGACTCGGAAATGGAAGCAACCGGCATCAAAATCACAGGTGAAGATGCCGATGGCATTACCGTTTTCAAAAGGATAATATATAAATACCGCGACGGATTTACAGACAAAATAGCAAAAACGGAGCGGGGAAGAGCCTTTGCATCCGGAGTTTTGTTCGGGCTTGATCAGAATATAGAAGAGGATATATATGATTCCTTCAGGCAAACGGGAACGGCTCATATCCTTGCAGTCAGCGGACTGCATGTCGGATTTGCATATGCTGTATATTCATTTGTAATCAAAAAAAGACGATTTCCCGGCATGGAATATTTATTTGCGTTATTTCTTCTTATATATGGTACATCTGCGATGTGGAGCCCGTCGGTAACTCGTGCCATTATGATAGTAGCACTCAAACTTATATCGGAGAAGATGAACAGATCATTTGACATGCTAAGCGCACTGTCTTTGATAAGCATTATAATGATAGCGAAAAATCCTTTCTGTATTTTTTCTGCCGGCATGATAATGTCATTTGCGGCTATAGCCGGAATGAGCTTTTTTACTTCGCATTTCAGGGCGTTATGCAGTGATTTTCTCTCTGCGGCAGTCAGCGTTTATGCGGTGCTTTTTCCTTACATGGCGTATTCGTTCAACATGGTTTCGACAGTATCAATCATAGCTAACATACCTGTCATTTTTCTTTCGTCGCTTTTCGTACCGATTGGCATTATCGGCTTTATAGCCTATGCTATTTCATCAAAAACAGCACTTGCGTTTTCGGCGATAACGGAGCCTCTCGGAAGGATGATGGTATATATAAATGGGCTGTTTGCCGGCGAAGCTTCCTCTTTTCAAATCATGTCGCCCAAAGCATATATGGTTATTGCCTTTTATATTATGATTTTCTTTGTTTCATCGGAGTATTTTGCCGTTTTTATAATTGCAAGGCGTGATCGCATTAAGATGATTGGCACGGTGACAATGATAATCGGAGTCGCTATTTTTGCTTATTTAGGCTTAAGGTCTGACTTTGATGATGCGCACATAGTTTTTGTTGATGTCGGGCAAGGTGACTGCATCCACATAAAAAGCGAAAACGGGAACGACATTCTCATAGACGGCGGAGGAAGTCCTTATATAGATATAGCTTCAAGAGCTCTTAAGCCTTATCTACTCAAAAACAGAGTGAGAGATATTGACCTTGCACTTGCGACACATCTTCATGCCGATCATTTTCTTGGCATCAAACAGCTTGCCGAGCAATACGAGGTCAAGCGGATAAGGACGGATTGCGTTACAGGCGATCGCATATGGCTTACAGACGATATTTATATCGATACAATATGGCCGGAGAAGGAAGGAAAAGAAAGCGAAGACGAGAATTTTTTCAGTTCGATTTTCAAAATAAATTATCGAGGAATGACGGTTTTGATCACCGGAGATATTTCGGAGGAAGGGGAGAAGCAGCTGCTCAGAAGGTATAAAGGAAGCGGTATATTGGACTGCGATATTCTCAAAATAGCACATCATGGTAGCAGGTACAGCTCATGCGATGAATTTATAGATGAGACTTCACCGAAGGTGGCGGTAATATCGGTGGGGGAAAACAACAAATACGGACATCCGTCAAATGACGTGATTGAAAAACTCATCAAAAAAGATATAATGGTTTATAGAACAGATACGGACGGAGCGGTCGGTGTCATTAAGGACGGAGACGATATAAAAATATGTACCATGAAAAGGAACACGCATATAGGC
>JAEXBK010000129.1 GCA_023394035.1 Bacillota bacterium | reverse complement strand
AAAGCACTATTCGGATCCCTGTCAAAAAGATATGGAACGGAACTGCGCCTAAGAATATAACGGTATCACTTATGTCATATGGAGAGAAGGTTGAAGACCTTACCTTGAGCAGAGAAACAGGTTGGGAAGGTAATTTTACGCTCCCAAGGGCTTACGCAGGCACAAGACTTGAAATAGTAGAGAGCCAGAGCTCTGATTATGTGCTTGAATCAGCGACAAATCCAACGGTTACTCGCTATGAAGAACATGTAAATAAGGTGATAGAGCTTCCTACAGCACAGCCTGAAACACAAAAGCCTTCAGCAAAGCCTGCCGTACCGAATACGGGAGACGGAAACAGCATCCCGACGCTCATGTTTGTATTTGCAGCAGCGGGAATTTGTGCCATAGCACTTAAGGTCAAAAAAGAAAGACAGTAAATACTGATACGGAATCAAAATATCTGCCTGATCTCAGGCGGATATTTTTGATGTTTTGATTGACTCATCAGCAAATACTGTGATATAATTCCTATGGTCTTTAAGACGATACAGAGAGATCGGCAAGATTGAGACATAATTTAACGAATTGCTTTAGCGACGCTTTTGATGAATAATCATCTTAGGCGGATAAGCTGAACGGTCCGGAACCAGACACCTCAACTTGCTGATGTCAGCAAGTTTTTTTGTTAAGTGCATAAAGGAGGTTATTCTATGCGCAGCCTGATAAATATCCTCGATTTTACAACCGAGGAGCTGAACGACCTGATCGCTACAGCTTGCGACATCATCGAGAATCCGGAAAAGTACGCACATAAATGTGCAGGGAAGAAGCTGGCAACACTTTTCTTCGAGCCGTCAACGAGAACGCGCCTGAGCTTTGAGGCGGCAATGTATGAGCTCGGCGGAAATGTAATCGGCTTTTCATCGGCAAACAGCTCATCGGCAGCAAAGGGTGAAAGCGTTGCCGATACGGCAAAGACGATAAGCTGCTATGCTGACATAATAGCTATGCGCCACCCGAAAGAGGGTGCCCCGTATGTTGCGGCACAGGCTTCAACTGTACCTGTAATAAACGGCGGAGACGGAGGTCACAACCACCCTACGCAGACGCTTGCCGACCTGCTTACTATTTACAGAGAAAAAGGAACCTTCGAGAATCTGACTGTAGGTTTCTGCGGCGACCTGAAATTCGGGCGTACAGTACACTCGCTTATAACGGCACTTTCACGCTATGCCGGACTTAAAGTCGTGCTTATCTCACCTGAAGAGCTTAAGCTTCCAAGCTATGTTAAGAAAGAAACGCTTAAGAAATTTGATATACCTTATACTCAGACTACAAACCTCGAAGAAGCTGTTCCTGAGCTTGACATCCTCTACATGACAAGAGTTCAGCGTGAGCGTTTCTTCAACGAAGAGGACTACCTGCGCCTCAAGGACAGCTATATCCTTGACCCGTCAAAACTCGTGAACGCGAAGAAGGATCTCTGCATCATGCATCCGCTCCCAAGGGTAAACGAGATAAGCGTAGCCATAGACGACGATCCGAGAGCGTGCTATTTCAAACAGGTGCTTAACGGAAAATACATGCGCATGGCGCTCATACTTAAATTACTTGAGGAGGCTGCAAAATGAATATAGATTCGATAACAAACGGAATAGTAATAGACCATATCACTGCAGGAAACGGAATGAAGCTCTATGAGCTTTTGGGACTCGACAAGCTTGATTGCTCCGTAGCCATCATCAAAAATGTCCACAGCGGCAAAATGGGCAAGAAGGACATAATCAAGGTTGACATGTCGATAGACATTGACTTTGATGTAATAGGCTATGTCGATCCGGATGCGACCGTAAACTTCATCAAAGACGGTAAGCTCGTCGAAAAGAAGACGATCGGTATGCCTGAACGCCTTACAAACGTTATAAAGTGCAAGAATCCGCGCTGCATAACTTCGATAGAGCAGGAGCTCGATCACGTTTTCACGCTGACCGACAGAAAAGAAAAGGTCTATCGCTGCCTTTACTGCGAAACAAAGGCAAACTAACAGAAACACATCATATATGAGAATGGGCGCCGCGACTAAAGACGCGGCGTTTTCATATGGAAAAAATATCGCTGATGTGCTATGATGACCGTAATTGTTAAAAGCAAATAAACTTCAAAAGAGGATGAGAAATTATGGCAAACTACAAAAAAAGATTCGGGGACAGGCGTGACGGCAGACTTATGAGAGAGCTTGACTCCATGCATGTCATATGCCCGATAATATATCCGAACAGATGCGACAACGAGGCGTTTATATCGGAGGTCGTGGATATTTCAAAGGCTCAGGACTTTCTGAAAAGAAAAAATGAGGAAGGGCACCCGTACAAATACAACATATTTCAGATCATAGTCGTTGCGGCTCTTAAAACCCTTTACCTGCGCCCGAAGATGAACTGCTTCGTTGCGAACAGAATCATGTATGAACGCGACGAGGTCAGCGCGTCTTTTGTTGTAAAAAAAGAATTTGCGGATAACGGCGGAGAAGCTCTTGCATTCCTGCACACTAAGCCGGAGGATACATTTGATTCTATACACGAAGAAATCTACAGGCAGGTAAGCGACCTCAAAAGCGACAAAATCGTTGACGGATCAACGCACAGCATGGATCTTATAGCCAAGATGCCGAGATTCATGGCTAAGCTCTTTCTTGATTTGATGCGACTTTTGGACAAGTACGGCAAGGTGCCGATGGCTTTGATAGAAACTGATCCTTACTATTCGAGTATAGTTTTGTCAAATCTCGGTTCGGTAGGCCTCAAATCGGGGTATCATCATCTTACGAACTGGGGAACAAATTCGGTATTTATTGCGATAGGTCAGATGAAAAAGCGTCCTGAATATGATGATGCGGGAAATGTGACGATGCGCGATACCGTGGAAATCGGACTTACAATAGACGAGCGAATTGCCGACGGATACTATTATTCAAAGACCGTAAGGCTTCTCAAAAAGCTCATCGAAAACCCGGAGCTCCTCGAGGGCAGACTTGATTCGGAGGTTGAATATTAGTAATGAATAAATCAAAAATAGAGCGGCCTTGGCTCGCACATATGGACGGAATTCCTGCCGAGCTCGAATATTTCGACGGCACTATGTATGAAGCCGTAGAAAGGATAGCCGAGAAATATCCGAACTATGTAGCTTTTGATTTCATGGGTGTATCTACGACATATAAGAGACTTATAAACGAGATAAACAAATCGGCAAAGGCGCTGAGAACCATAGGCGTAAGGGAGGGTGACAGGGTCACTATCGCCATGCCGAATTGCCCACAGGCGATATTTATGTTTTATGCCGTAAACCTCGTCGGTGCGGTAGCTAATATGGTGCATCCTCTTTCGTCAGAGAAGGAAATAGAGCATTATCTTAACGCATCAAAGAGCGTAACCGCGATCACGCTTGATCTCTTTTATCATAAATTTGAACGCATACGCTCGAATACCGGGATAACAAACATAGTAATTGCAAGCGTCAAGGACGAACTATCAAAATCGGTACGTGCGGGCTACATGCTTGTAGAAGGCTTCACGCAGAAAAAAATACCGTCGGATGCACCTGTAATCAGATGGAAGCAGTTCATGCGCATGGGAAGATACTGCTTCTATAACTACGCCGTTAAGAGAGAATCTGACGATCCGGCTGTGATCCTTTATTCAGGAGGAACTACGGGAACAACTAAGGGCATAGTTCTGACAAACAAAAATTTCAATGCTCTTTCACAGCAGGTAATTGCGGCAAACCCGATGTTTGTTCCGGGCGACAAGATGCTCGCGGCGATGCCTTTGTTTCACGGATTCGGTCTCGGTGTGTGCATACATACGATGCTCGCTCAGGGCGGTCGCTGCATACTCGTTCCGCGCTTCACTCCGAAGAGCTATGCGAAGCTAATAAAGAAATACAAATGCAACTACATTGCCGGTGTGCCTACGCTCTTTGAGGCACTTCTCAGAGTCACTTCAATGGACGGTGCAAATTTAAGCTGTCTTAAGGGCGTTTTCTCAGGCGGGGATTCCCTTTCGATAGAGCTCAAGAAAAAGCTGGATGCGTTTCTTGAAGCCCATAAGGCAAGCGTTCAGGTCAGAGAGGGCTACGGCACGACGGAAACGGTTACGGCATGCTGTCTTACTCCACCTCTTCACGCAAAGGAAGGAAGCATAGGTATTCCTTTCCCGGATACGCTTATCAAAATCGTAAAGCCTAATACTGACGAGACCTTGAGCTATAATGAAGAGGGTGAAATCCTGCTTGCGGGACCGACCGTCATGAAGGAATATATGGATAATCCGGAAGAAACAAAGGAAACGCTGCGCACTCATGATGACGGAATGACATGGGTCTACACAGGAGATCTGGGCTATATGGATGAAGACGGTTTTGTTTATTTCAAGGGAAGAGCAAAGCGAATGATCATAAGCTCCGGATATAATATATATCCTGCGCAGATAGAAAATGTTCTTGATGCGTCGCCGCTTGTCCACATGAGCTGCGTGATCGGTATCAGTGACGAATATAGGATGCAGGCGGTGAAGGCGTTCGTAATGCTCGCTCCGGGAGTAAAGCCTACGGAAGAAACGAGAGAAGCACTGTTTGAATACTGCAGAAAGAACATAGCAAAATACGCAATGCCTAAGGAGATAGAATTCAGAGAAGAGCTTCCTAAGACGATAGTAGGCAAGGTGGCATACAGAAAGCTCGAACTCGAAGAGGAGCAAAGACAGAAAGGCGGTTCGAATGCTTAGCATCAATGCGCTGTTCAAATTAAGACGGATATGGCATACCTTCAACCAAAACCATCCTCGCGTGCCTCAGTTTATGGAGAACGTAAAGAACAAAGGCTTCTGCGAGAACATGGAGATTGCAATTGCGGTGCGATATCCCGACGGAGAGGAATTCAAGACCGGAATCAGGGTTAATCAAAATGACATTGATCTTATCAAGGTTCTGGAAACTATGAAGAAATAGCTATGTGGAAAGATGTTTTTTCGGGATTGATTATCCCGTTTATAGGAACTTCGCTCGGAGCGGCATGCGTTTTCTTTATGAAAAGCGGCTTCAGCGTGAAGCTCAGGAAATTGCTTACGGGCTTTGCTGCCGGGGTGATGGTTTCGGCGTCGTTTTGGAGCCTGCTGCTCCCGGCGGTTGAGTATTCCGAAGGTATGGGCAAACTTGCATTTCTCCCTGCCGTGGCTGGCTTTCTTGTAGGAATAGGCTTTCTTTTGCTCATAGACGAGCTGACTCCTCATACTCACCTTGACAGTAAAAGTGAAGGACCAAAGAGCGGTCTCAAAAAAGAAACAAAGCTAATACTCGCGGTCACGATTCACAATATACCGGAGGGCATGGCAGTGGGCGTCGTATTTGCAGGGCTGCTTAACGGAGCTCCCGGAATTACAAAGGCCGGAGCACTGGCACTTGCGATGGGAATGGCTATACAGAATTTCCCCGAGGGAGCCATCGTTTCGATGCCGCTTAAGGCTACGGGAATGGGCAAAATAAAGACCTTTCTGTACGGAGCCTTTTCGGGAGCGGTTGAACCGATTGCGGCAGGAATTACTATTGCGGCGGCAAGTGCAGTGATCCCTTTTCTTCCATATGCGCTGAGCTTTGCGGCAGGTGCAATGATATATGTCGTGGTAGAGGAGCTGATCCCCGAAATGTCCGAGGGCGAGCACTCAAACATAGGAACCGTCTCGTTTGCCGCAGGCTTTGCGGTCATGATGCTGCTCGATGTACTGTTCGGATAATGGATAAGGATATAAGAAAACCCCGCATCTCCGATGCGGGGTTATTTGGTGCGCGATCAGGGGCTCGAACCCTGGACACCCTGATTAAGAGTCAGGTGCTCTGCCAGCTGAGCTAATCGCACATATCTTGCTGTTTCGTACTCAACTATATTAGCATATTGCCTTTTTGTTGTCAATCGAAAATTACAGTATTTTTGTTGTATATTTTGATGTTGACTTTGTAAGAGGTTAGCGTTATTCTATTAGTGCGGTATTTTACCGCAATTTCAGAGAATTGCATAATGACAACTATCTTTGAGGCAGGTGAGATTCCTGACCGGTGGTGACAGTCCACAAACCTTTTGGCCGACCCGGTGAAATTCCGGGACCGACGGTGTTTCTGACGGTATATATGTACCGAATCAGGCAAGTCCGGATGAGAAAAGATGGATGACTTTGATAGAACGCGTATTAGGGGCGGACTGGTTTCAATGATTCCATCAGTAAATCAGTGACCGGCTCTTTTTATTTGTGTCTGAGCCGAGAAAACGGAGGAAAAAATGAACACACAGTCACAGGCAGACGCAGCTACAATTAACAGCGTTCGCGGAAACAAGAAACTCAAGACGAGAAATATGGTGATAATCGCCATGTTCGGAGCGGTAAGCATGGTGCTTATGATGATAGAGGTACCTCTGCCGTTTGCACCGTCATTCCTGAAATTCGACTTATCGGATCTGCCGTCCGTACTTGCAACCTTTATGATGGGACCGTTAGGCGGAATACTCGTATCGGCAGTAAAGATCATCCTTAAGCTCTTGATCAAAGGTACAACGACGGCATTCGTAGGTGAGTTCGCAAACTTCCTTGCCGCAGTATTCTACATGGTGCCTGCTGCAATAATTTACAAATTCAAAAAAGGAAGATCAGGTGCTATAATCGCTCTTTTGACAGGTACTGTAATAGTAAGCATAGCGTGCTGCATAAGCAATATGTATATATTATTCCCTGCATATTCGGAGCTGTACAAGCTGCCTATGGAGGGTATAATAGGTATGGGAACTGCCATAAACCCTATGATCAAGGATCTTTTCACTATGATGCTCTTTGCGGTTCTGCCGTTCAACCTCTTCAAATACAGCGTCGTATCGGTAATAACCTTCTTCCTTTATAAGCGCCTCAAACACGTGCTGTTTAAGGGCGAGAAATAATCATCATAATTAATATAAGAGACATGCCGCATTGGAACCGATTCAATGGAGCTATGAAATGGATACAATTACACGATAGAAACTGTAAATACACCCACCATGAAAAATCGACCTTTGAAATCAGCAACAGCTAATCACAAAGGTCGATATATTTTAGTTGAAGTTAATATTAACTCTCTTTTATTCTCTTTCTAATTCCTACAGCGATAAGCAGTAGTCCTGATAATCCCATCAATGTACCATATAACGCTAGATTAGAACTGTCGCCTGTCTTTGGTAATGTCTTATCATCTTCTATTACAGTAACGGTTGCTTTTTTAATTGTGCTTGCTCCACCTTTATCTGTTACTTTAAATGTAATTGTGTATTTTCCTACCTTGTCTTTATCAAATCCGCCATCATCAATAAGTTCGACCTTG
>JAEXBK010000077.1 GCA_023394035.1 Bacillota bacterium | reverse complement strand
GGCTGTGCGTGCTTATGGCATTTTCGATTTACATAACGGACTTTGAAGCCCCTGGATATTCAGCATCCGAAACCCTTGTAAACGATATGAACGAGACATGCGGCGGCAGCTCATATCAATCCGTTTATGAATATGTGAAGACCCGTGAAGAGGAGATTTCCATAAAGGGCGAGGAATACGGCAGTGGCTTAATCGAAGAGCTTCGTAAAGGCTGCGCCATAGCAACAAAATACGCAGACCACCTTAAAGCAATGAATGAACATCGCGGAATTCCGGCAAGAGTCATAAATCAGCGGGCATATGAGCATTTATTCGGCAAAAAATACAGGGAGAGTTACTCTTTCTATGACACGTTGGCTCTCTCATTCGTGATTCTCATACTCTTTGATATTTACAGATACGAACGAAAGAACAACATGACCGTTCAGCTACGCACCTCTGCGAAGGGACGGAGAGGTCTGCTGAGGGCTAAGCTCAACTCCGCTCTTGTCGCATCCTTTTCGGTATGGCTGATCGTATGCGGATTCGAGCTGTTCGGAACAGCTAAAATCTACGGTATCGGCGGCGTTGATTATCCCGTTCAGAGCATAATGGCGCTTTCGGGAATAGATCTTAAGATCACGCTCGGATCGTTCATGATACTGACATACTTGATGAAACTGATTTTGATCATATCAGCTGCATTCATATTCATCTGCGGGTCGTCTATGTTCGGCAGCATTAAAGGTTCCGCTATAATCGCATTACTCTTCCTGCTTCCTGATGCCGCCGGCAGAATCGGATTGCCGGGAATCGACCGTATGTCCTTTGCTGCACTTATGTTTAACCCGTTAGAACGGCTTTTGATACCGCTTATCGTCATATCGTGCACCTGCGCATTAACCGTATATCGATATAAAGGAGCAGAACATGGAAGCTATGCTTAGTATAAAAAACCTTACAAAAAAATACGGCAGTCTGACCGCGCTTGATGATTTCAGCTATGATTTCTCCGGCGGGGTCTACGGCATACTCGGTCCGAACGGAGCCGGAAAATCGACATTCCTCAACCTTCTCACAGACAACATCAAAAGAAGCGCCGGCGAGATACTGTTCAGAAACGAAGAGATCCTCAAAATGGGGAGCAAATACAGGAATCACATCGGATATATGCCACAGCAGTGCGGGCTTTATGAAGATTTCTGTCCGTATGAATTTCTTCTCTATATGGCAGCATTAAAAGGAATACCGAAAAGAACGGCAAAGGACGAGGCGCTGTCGCTTTTGGATGAGGTAAATCTTCTTCCGAAAGCATTTGACAGGATCAAAACCTTCTCCGGCGGCATGAAACAAAGGGTTCATCTCGCAAACGCACTTCTTGGGAATCCCGACATTCTTATACTCGATGAGCCGACCGCCGGACTCGATCCGAGCGAGAGGGTTTCCGTCAGAAATCTCATAGCGTCGCTTGCCGAAAACAGAATAATATTGTATTCGACGCACGTTGTAAGCGATATCGAAAGCGTTTCCGAGCAGGTTCTTCTGCTGAAATCCGGAAAACTCGTAGGAAGCGGTTCGTCATTTTAGCTTATAAACGGAATCTAAGGTCACGTATATGAATGCCGCTGTACGAAGGACGAGCTTCCATATCTCAGGGGAAAATACCCCGTCAACAATGTCAGGCAAAGCTCGGACGGACTCAGATTCAGAGTTGTTCAGGAAAATAGACCCGACGGATTTGATGTAGTAGGCGATAACTTGACCCTTGAAGATGTATACCTCTATATGGTAGTACAATAGCAATCGCGAAGAAACAGTCACGAAAGGAATACGGGATATGAGTATCAGGGATTTTTTTGATAAAATATACACGAATGCGCTTGTCGGGTTCGCACTTACCGCCTTTGTTCTTGCTGGATTTGTGAAGGGTGAAAAATTCGCATTTCTTTTCGGTGTGATACTGCTTTTGCTTGCGACAATAAACATATGGTATCTCTCCAGAAAAGAAGAATACAAGCTGTCAAAAGCGTTGCTCTCAACCTTATCTATGTCAATGGGGGCGTATATGATATGTACGTATATGCTTTAGGAAGGCGCCGGGTAAATCCCGGCGCTTGTTTTTTGTTCTGATTATTTTACTTTTATTTGTTGCTGTGCTATAATTTTCTGTATATAAAATTTAAGGGACAGCGAGGAAAAGATTATGGAAAGAGAAGAATTCTTGCAGGTATACCGCCACTCGCTGGCACACATACTTGCCAAAGCAGTCGTAGAAATTTACGGCAAAGACAAAGTTCAATACGCAATAGGACCTCAAATCGCTGACGGCTTCTATTACGATTTCATATTGCCTGAAAACGTCACAAAAGACGATTTCAAGACGATCGAAGACAAGATGCGCGAGATCATAAAGCGCAGAGAAGCATGGACATGTAAGGAAGTAACCAAATCCGAGGCACTTGAGCTGTTCAGGGATCAGCGTTTCAAGGTCGAGCTGATCGAGGAGCTTCCTGACGACGAGAATATCACAGTTTATTACTCCGGCGATGATTTTGTTGACCTGTGCAGAGGACCTCATATCGAAAACTCACAGGAGCTTTTCGGAGCTGCATTTCAGATCAAGTCCGCTTCGGGTTCATATTGGCGCGGAGACGAAAACAGGGATCAGCTTCAGCGCATCTACGTTTACGCCTTCCCTGACAAAGATCAGCTCAAGGCACACCTCAAGCTCGTCGCAGAGGCTATGGAGCGCGATCACAAGAAGCTCGGTCGCGAGCTCAATTTGTTCATGATGCACCCTACGGCTCCGGGAATGCCTTATTGGCTCCCTGACGGCTGGAAGATATACAACAACCTTCTGAGCTTTTGGCGCGGCATCCATGAGGATCACGGATATCAGGAGATTTCGGGACCGATAATCAGCTCAAGCGAGCTTTGGGAAACGAGCGGTCACTGGGGGCATTATCAGGATAATATGTTCGTAATTCCACCTGCGGCTGAGGGCGACAAGATATATGCACTTAAGCCTATGAACTGCCCGAATGCGGTCCTCACATACAAGCGCGACATCAGGAGCTACAAGGATCTTCCTATGCGCATAAATCAGGTTGATGTAATTCACAGAAAAGAAAAATCCGGAGAGCTCAACGGTCTGTTCAGAGTTCAGATGTTCAGACAGGACGATGCTCACATACTTCTTGCCGAAGAACAGGTGGCAGAGGAAATTGCAGACATCATCAGCATTGCAGACGAGCTTTACGGAACGCTTGGATTAACCTACAGGGTTGAGCTTTCAACAAGACCTGACGATTACATGGGCGATCTCGAAACATGGAACAAAGCGGAGGCCGACCTCAAGGCTATCCTCGATAATCAGTACGGCGAAGGCAAATACGAGATCAACGAGGGCGACGGTGCTTTCTACGGTCCTAAGATAGACCTTCAGATGACAGACGCTATAGGTCGTGAATGGCAGATGGGAACAATTCAGCTTGACTTCCAGCTCCCACGCAACTTCGACCTTAAGTACACGGCAGCTGACGGTTCACAGAAGCAGCCTGTAATGATTCATAGGGCTATGTTCGGATCGTTTGAACGTTTCATCGGAATCCTCATCGAGAACTTCAAGGGGGCATTCCCGTTCTGGCTTGCACCGACACAGGTTTCTGTCGTTCCGATCAGAGAAGATCATAACGAATATGCGAAGAAGGTCGCAGATCTCCTCAAAGCCAACGGAATACGCTTTACTGCAGATTATACGAACCGCAATATGAAGGAAAAGATCAAGGAAGGCAAGAACTTCAAGGTTCCTTATATCATCGTTTTGGGTAATCGAGAAGCCGAAGAAAATACGGTTTCGATCAATGTCCGCGGCTCAAACAAGCAGATGCAGAATGTTCCGCTCGACACGTTCATCGACATGTGCCGCAAGCTGAATACGGAACGCGGCAGAGGTCTGATAGAGACACTGCTGTAAATCGTGTCAGTGCGACAACTCAATCACTTTGACAGACAAAAGGGCTGTGACCGGCAATTCTATCGCCAGGTCACAGCCCTTCGGTCTTTCTACTTAAAATTCTCAATCTTGCCGGTTTTGTTCGGATAGAATTTCTTCTGTATTCGTTTCTTCTTCATCTTCCCTCCTTTCGTATGTATTTAAGATATATTCATATATCGGTTCAACAGATATGCGCCAATCGCCGCCATTACAGCAAAAACAACAGCTGTGTTTGCAATCGCAACAACGGTATAAAGAGCAGCGGAATCCTTTTGTATAAAAATAATTTTCCTGTTCATTCTACCTCCCGGTTACTACTAATTTATTATATATGTCCTCGGATATTAATACAATAGTTCTTGTATTTTGATTTTTCGCTCACCAAAAAGGCAGCTAAAATAGCCGCCTTAAATGAAACACCTGTATTATCGGCTTATGCTGCAAGCCGATGCCGTCAATTTATATTGATGTATCCGGTCGCGAAATTTTTTGATGGATCTTCCGTAGAAGTGAAGCTCATCGAAAACGTGAGTTCCTTGCCGATTATGCTGTCATACTTTATTGACATTATGCGACCTGCATACACACTGTTACCGATTAACGGATCCTCCAAGATCTGATTATACTGGTCCGTCTCACCGTTTATTGTCAGGTCTGATGATGTCATCTCGTAATTTATATCCGATTCATTTGACACATAAAGGTCATAGCCTCTACCGTCATCCGAAGGGTTCGTGAAGATTTTTATGCCTTTTTCGGTATTTTCGTATTTGAGGTCGCCTTTAAGTTCCGGCATGTTATAAGTGTAATCTGCCGTAGTTGAAAATCTGACCATTCCATCTATGAACGTATTGCGATCGTAATCATCATAGAACAAAGAGATCTGGTTAAAGCTTATGTCCTTTACTTTTTTGCCGCGAACCTTGTAAAGCTCTTCATATAATGTCGTCTTGCTCTTCTTTCTGTACCACTCGTAATGGAATATCCCATCCGATGAGATTCCGTTTACGCATACGCCCCTGAACGAAACTCGCACATCATAGTCGCTTTTGTTTTCCACAACATATTCGAGCTTAACTCTGCCGCACGGCTCACCCATAATCTCATCTTCGTAGTCGTAATCGGAAACGTAAAAGCCCGTCAGAGAAACCTTTACTCCGTTTTTGTCGAAAATCGTGTTATCTCCGTCTACTTCATATTCGGTTTTGACATATGATTCGTATGAGTTTTGGTTCAGTATCTCATTATCTTGGAAGCGGTGACGTTCCTTGAGGTATCTATCAAAGATTACTGCAAAAATGCTAAGTGCCACCACAAAGGTAACGAGTGCCATAATAGTGATTTTGAGCCCTCTTGCCGTTTTTGCCGATTGCCGTGTAGCTTCTTTTAGCTTTGATGCGGCAAACTTTTTTGAGTTTCTTTCTATCCACTCTTTGTTCTCTGCATGTCTGATTTTCCACTCTTCGTCTGTCGAAAATGACGCACCGCACTGTGGGCATACCTTGTTAACACGAGTATCTATCTTGGCTCCGCAGTAATCGCAGCTTATAATCGGATCCTCTCGTTCAAGCTTCGCAGCACGCTTGAGGGCAGCCGAATGAAATTCGTCACGGCTCAGAACATGCGCGTTTATGCGTATATATTTGATTGTCAAAACAACTATAGCTATTATCAGGCCTAAAATCAATATAATCAGCGGCATTTTGTGTTCCTCTTAAAAATGTTCTCCCTATATTATGCACATTGTATGCGGAGTTCGCAAGGGGATAGTTTTGACTTTTATAATATACCGCCTTTTACGAAATCTTTGTCTGCCGCAAGAACCGGAAAGCGAATAATATTTCCCCGTTGGAGGTTTACGCAAAGCTCATATCGTTCGCCCGCTTCACTGACATTCTCGGTCTCAAGCAGAACCAGCTCCGTAGCTTCGTTTCCACTGTCAAAATCGACAAGGAGCGACTGAAGCTCCCTGTATTCGCCGCTGCCCGTCAAAGCTTCGATGTATCTTGCCATTTCTTTGCTCGGGAGCGAGCTTTCCTGAGGCACTCTGTCAAATACCACTTGCTCTTTTGACTCCGTCTCGTTAAAAATTATCCTGTCCATATTGCCTATCAGAGAAAACGCTTTTTCGGCGCAGGCTGCATAGCTTTCAGTAATATCCGAAGCGGAGCCCGCGCGTTTTCCGCTTAAGTTAACCGTAAGCGCGTACGGAGGTTCATCGGATTTGATTCCAATGGAGCCATACCTTATTCCGGCAGGATAAGGAAGGCGCATGGCGATTGCCGATGTCTTTGATGCATCTCCGATATAGTCTGTTTTGTATTTTTCGATGTCGTTTTCTATCAGCTCCGCCGGCTTTACTTTGATGTAAACGGTGCGCGATTCACTACGTTCTCCGGAAGACCTTATGCCGAGCCTATATGATTTTCCTTTTTCTACGTCTATGT
>JAEXBK010000016.1 GCA_023394035.1 Bacillota bacterium | reverse complement strand
GTTTGTCTAATTGAATAGAACAATTTTAGAAACAGTAAATCACAAAGGTTTGCTGTTTTTTCTTATTTATTTTTTCAAAATAAAAGCGTCAATAAATCAAAAAAGGTACTTGACAAAACGCTCTCTGCCGGGCATATTGTTGACATCAAGCGGCTTAATCTTTTCGTTTTCGTGTATTCCGTATCCTTCGCCGGCTTTCTTAGCCTTTTTGAGTCTTGTTGTAAGCCAGAACATACCGCCAAAGAGCATTACCGCAGCACCTATGAGACCGAGTATAGGAGCAGCAAAAGCATCTGTTCCGAAGAATTTCATAGGGATAGCATTCTGAATCTGAGGGCTTCCCGGTATAGCTGTCATTGTGAATGTAAATGCGCCGAGTGCGATTGCAGGAGGCAGAAGTCTCTTTGGAATGTTATCTTCTCTGAAGAGCGCAGCTCCGATAGGATAAATAGCAAACGCTGCAACGAAGAGCGAAACGCCGCCGTATGTGATTATTGCGCACGAAAGTACTACAGCCCAGAGTTCTCTGCCTTTTCCGAGCTTTGTTGTAATAAAGTGAGCTATTGAGTTTGCGGAGCCGGAATCATCCATGAGTTTTCCGAATAACGCTCCGAGCAGGAAGATAGGGAAGTACGCCTTAACATATCCTGCAAGGCTTGCCATGAAGCCTTCCGTATATACGGCAAGAAGATGTCCGTCGCCGCCTGAGGCTACACTGAAAAGTACTGCTACAAGAGCAAGTAAAGGGGCGATTAGAATTACCGACCAGCCCTTATATGCAAGCCACATCAGTAAGGCTAATGAAACAATAATACCGATAACACTGATCATTTTGTTCCTCCATTAAATTTGAATTTGAAGATGTAATTGGTGGGTGTGATAATCGTTATAATCTTTGTTAAGCAGGAGCTAATTTGCCGTCCAACCGCCGTCGATCGGAAGCGCAATGCCCGTTATGCTGCTTGCAGCGTCGGAGCAAAGGAACATGATAACTTCCGCAACAGTAGACGGATCAAGAAGCTTTTTGATTGCAGCTTTCTGAAGGAAGATGTCGCTTACTACCTGTTCCTCCGAAATGCCGTGAACGGCAGCCTGATCTTTCATCTGACCTTCTACAAGCGGAGTCCTTACATATGCAGGACATATTGAATTTACGGTGATTCCGTAAGGTCCGCCCTCCATTGCCGCAACCTTTGTCAGTCCGTACAGCCCGTGCTTCGCCGAGCAGTAAGCCGATTTGAATTCCGATGCCACGAGACCGTGAATCGAGTTCAGGTTGATAATTCTTCCCCAACCGTTTTCTTTCATGTACTTCCAGCAGTACTTCGTAAGAAGAAACGGTGCGGTAAGCATGATCGAAAGCATGAAGTCCCATTTATCCTCCGGGAAATCTTCAATTGGGCTTACATTCTGCAGACCTGCGACATTGATGAGAATATCAACTCTTCCGAAGCGCTCATCAGCAAAATCAACTAAGCTGCGGCAGGTTTCCCGCTTGCTCAAGTCTCCCGGAAAAGCAAATCCGTTTACTTCTTCCGCTGCTGTCTTGAGCTTTTCCTCATTGACATCAGCCATTATTACGGAAACGCCTTGTTTTGCAAGTGCAGATGCCGCAGCATACCCGATGCCGCTTGCCGCTCCCGTTACGATAGCGACTTTCCCTTTTAGCATATTCCTCCTCCTAACTAAACTCGCATATATATAAATAACTACATATAATTAGATAAGCAAAATCCATACCATTATTAAAATATTGTCACTTTTTTAACAGATTTCGTTAAAAAAAATACAAATGCACTCCTCGGTATTATTATTTTGCTCGGATTTATGCTTCTATTTGCACTTCTCGATCTGTGTGCGGCCAAAAAATCAAAAAAGTGTACGATATTTATTACACTGTGCGATAAGCGATGTAATTAAATCCGTACACTATTTATCCTGCCTCGGTAGCCCTTCATCAGGGAATGAGATTTTTGCTATTTATTTAACAATTCCACTCGTCTGTTTTGCCTAAAAAGTGTTAGGAGACCCGTACACTATTGCTCTTTTATCTGATATTTAGTCATTTTTTCGTATAAATTCGTGCGTGATATGCCGAGATCGCGCGCCGTCTTTGCTTTGTTGCCTTTGTTGCGTGCTATAGCGCCTTCGATAATGAACTTTTCCGTTTTATCAAGCAAGACCTTTAGCTGCTCGCCTGCATAATTATCTATCATTTTATGCGGATCAGCCATTATATTGTCCGCATGTATTATGCGGTCATCCGACAAATATATCGCCGCTCTTTCGAGCACATTCTCAAGCTCTCTTATATTTCCCGGCCATTTATACATGAGAAGCTTGTTCAGAGCCTCTTCATCTATGCCGTCTATTATTATGCCGTTCTTCTCGGAAATCTTAAGCAAAAGCTCATTTACTATCATAGGCATATCCTCAAGACGCTCGCGAAGAGGCGGAATAGCTATATTGATGACATTCAGCCGGTAATAGAGATCCTCCCTGAACTGACCCTTCTCTACCATTTCGTTGAGATCTTTGTTTGTAGCCGCAATGATCCTTACATTGACCTTCTCGTTTGTCGTTGCACCTACTCTTCTGACTTCTCCTTCCTGAATCGCTCTGAGAAGCTTCGCCTGCATATGCGCCGGAAGATCTCCTATCTCGTCAAGGAAGAGCGTGCCCTTATCAGCGGCATGGAACAATCCCATCTTACCGTTCCGCGCACTCCCCGTAAAAGCTCCTCCGACGTAACCGAAAAGCTCGCTTTCTATGAGCTCTGACGGTATCGAGGCGCAGTTGACGCTTATGAGCGGCATGTTTCTGCGTCTTGAGAGGTTATGAATCGCATGGGCGAAGAGCTCTTTTCCCGTGCCGCTTTCTCCCAGTATGAGGACATTTGATTTGCTCGGAGAGGCTTTGATTATCTCGGCTTTGAGCTCCGATATCTGCTGGCTGTTTCCGATTATATCGTCTATGCTGTATCTCGCTGCAGACAGCGTTTCAAATTTGCTCTTGTATATGCTGAGCGTATCCTCAAGCTCAAGAAGGCTTGCGTGCATGCTTTTGAGTTCGCGTAAATCCTTGAATACTACACGTCCGTAGGCTCCGACTATTTCTCCGCCAACTTTGAGCGGAACCCTCGTGGCTACCATCGGTCTTCCTTTTATGTCCTGAAGCTGAGCAATTTCGGCCTTCTTCGTCTTTGCGACGATATGCATCCTCGTATTTTCGATGACCTCCGTAACATGCTTTCCTATACAGTTCTTCAAATCTTTGCCCAAAAACTTCGCATACGCCTTACTCATCTTGATTATGATGCCGTCCTTGTCAGTTATGACAATTGCGTCATTTGCCGAAGAGAGTACCGTTTCAAGCAGAAATCCGTCATCCATGATTGCTTCTTTTTTTGTCTTTGAAAAATCGCTCATATAATACCGCCTTACCTCTTACGCCCCACTTTGTTACTATATTATCATTTTTTCGCCCTGTCTGCACTAAAATGGTGCTATAATAATCAAAAGTTACTCGAGTCAAATAACGAAAGGGAACGGCAATGTACAAGCAATATTGCAGAATCGTCCAGACCGTGCTTAAGGTCTTTCTTAATTCGATTAAATGGCGCTATCCCCATGTAATCAAAGGCTGCGGCACTCTTTCTCACGCGGCCGACATCATCAAAAATAACGGCATCAAGAGCATCCTTCTGATTGCAAGCGGCACGGTAATGAAAGCCGGACTTCTCGATCCGCTCTTTGATGCACTGACAAAAGCGGAAATAAATTTTGCCGTATACAACAAGGTTTTGCCTAATCCTACAGATTTGAATGTCGAAGAAGCCCTTAAAGTATATTCGGAAAACGACTGTAACGGAATAATCGCCGTCGGCGGCGGATCCCCTATAGATTGCGCAAAGGCAGTCGGCGCACGGGTCGTAAACCCTGACAAAACAGTTGCGTCGCTAATGGGGATGCGAACAAAGCGTGACATTCCGCTTCTCGTTGCCATTCCGACTACATCAGGTACGGGTACCGAAACGACGATGTTTGCGGTAATCACAGACAGCAAAACGCATCACAAACAGGGAATGGGCGATCCTCACCTCATGCCGCATTATGCCGTGCTTGATCCCGTCCTTACGGTCGGAATGCCGAAGCACGTCACGGCAATGACGGGAATGGACGCGCTTTGTCATGCAGTCGAATGCTTTACAAACGACCGTTACATGACGGACGATCTGAGGAACAATGCAAAGAAAGCCGTCAAGCTCATACACGACAACATCGAAAAAGCCTTTGATGACGGAAGAGACCTGACCGCTCGCTTGAACATGCAGGAAGCGGCGTTCCTTGCAGGGCGCGCATTTAACCGAGGCTTTACAGGTTATGTTCATGCTATCGGGCATACCCTTTCGGGACTCTACGATGTCCCTCACGGAAAAGCAATGGGAGTAATTCTACCTCACGTCATGAAGCAATACGGAAGTGCTGTCTTTGATAAATTATCGGAGCTTGCGGATACCTGCGGCATTGCCGCCGGCACTTCAAAAAAAGAGAAGGCTCTCGCCTTCATAGCTTGGATAGAAGATATTAACGAAAAACTTGGTCTTCCCAAAGGTTTCCCTGAAATCCGCGAAAACGACATTCCGCAGATGGTTAAGTGGGCAAAGGCTGAAGGAAACCCTATCGATCCCGTGCCCGTAATCTGGCAGAACACCGATTTCGAAAAATGCATTAGGAAGCTCAAAAATCAGTCGCTTTGACAGAGTCTCGCTTTTAAAGCTCAATATGTTCCGGGAACGCTTCTTTGCGCATTATTCCCCACATCTTGTCGATATAGGCAAGTGTGTAGAAATCCGTAAATATTATCTGCTGCAATCCTACGAAATCTGCCTACTTATTTTCACGCAGTCCGTCTTCCGTAAGCTCATATACCTTGTCCGAAACAGCTTCTATATACCTTCTGTCGTGGGAAACGCTTAAGACTGCACCGTGAAAGCTTTTGATCATCCGCCTTACGACCGGACCTGAAAGCGGTGAAAAATTTCGTGTCGGCTCATCCAATATCAAAAGATCCGCACCGGACAGCACGAGGGAGAGCAAAAGCAGCTTTGCCCTCTGACCGCCGGACAGCTCAGATACCGGACGCTGCATATCCTCTCGCGTATATCTTAAGCTTGCAAGCCTGTTGCATATAAGGACATTTTCCTCTTTCGTTCCTGATACCGTGAGAATTTCTATCGCACTTTTCCCCCTATTCAAAAGCTCGTCGTAATTCTGAGGCATATATGCAAACTTTATTTTCTTTGATTCTTCAAGGTGTTCCTTTATCAGCTTAAGGAGCGTGGTTTTTCCGCATCCGTTGTCTCCCGTAATGCAAACCTTTTCGCCGCCCCGCATCAAAAGCGATATCTTCGAGCTCAGTCGCCTTTCTCTTCCCGGCGTCCAAAGTTCGGCAAAATCAACATCTAATATCACCTTATCCTTCGGGAGTTTTCCCCTTTCGTCAAAGAATATATTTATTTCGCTCTCAGAATGTGGGTATTCCGTCAGTTCGGTTTTTTCCCTTTCAAAGCGCCGTTCCATAGCTTTGACCGCATGCATCTTTTTCTTCAGCAAAAAACCGCCATGAGGGTCTTGCCTTGAAATCGTGTTTTGTTCATGCTCGACACGCTGCATGATGCGCCGCAGCTTTTCTTCCGCCGCCTTTGCTGCCCGCCGCTCCGCTTTTGCATCGTGAGCCTGCGTTTCAAATCTGTCGCGGCGAGCTTTGATGTATTCCGAATACGACATGCTTGCGACCGTGTGGCGCGGCGCGGTTTTGTGACTCAGCTGTTCGATGTGCACGACCTTTGTTGCCGTGTTTTCTATCAAAGTCTCATCGTGCGAAACAAATACTATACCGCAATTCGAATCGTTAATAAACGATTCGAGCCATTCAAGTGTTGAAATATCAATGTCATTTGAAGGTTCATCAAGTAGCAGCACCGTGGCCTCCGAGCAAAGCAGTGATGCAATCTCGATCTTTACGCGCTCACCGCCCGAAAGCTGCTTCATCTTCTCCGATGTGTAAAGGAATCCCGCTGGCAGTCCGAGACGCCCTTCGATCTTTGCAATATCTCCAGGCAACGCTTCATCAAACAACGGGTCAAGCCGCATGTATTCGTACACGCTTAGCTCTCTGTGTTCCCGTCTCAGATCCTGCGGCAAATAGCCGATGCGCTCGCCGCTCACGATTCGCTGTCCATCCGCATGTGCATAGTCCTCTATCGATTCAGGATTGGCGATCCACTTAAGCAGCGTGGATTTCCCGTTTCCCTCTTCACCTATTATCACTATCTTATCTCCGCGCGCAATGCTGAGATCAAAATCTTCGACAAGCACCCTCGAATCCCTGTTATGTATAAGGCGCAAGTTATTTATCTGTATCATATATCGTCCTCCCCGCCAAACAAAAAAACCGCCTTCACCATGAAAGCAGTCTCTGCACGCAAAAAATCCTTTTCTATATAAATAAAGAAGGAAATACTTACAGAAATCTGTTAAACATGGTGATTCTTGCATCCAAAGGCACGCCGGCAACCCGGCATCCGTCCTTATGCTCATGTTCAACGATTATCTGTTATTCATGCTCCTTCTCCTTTTTGCTTTTTTATAGTTATATCCTACCCCGATGTTATCTCTATGTCAAGATTAAATGACATAAAAGAATATGGCGATGAACTGTAACAGGCTTCCGGCAAGCACAAAAACATGAAATATCGAGTGCATGTATTTATGTTTTTTGCCAAGTCCGTAAAGCACCGAGCCAACCGTATATGCTATTCCGCCTGCTAAAAGCCATATAAACGCCGCTGCCGGAAGAGCTTCAAGCGTCGGCTTTATTGCAACAACGATGCACCAGCCGAGTCCGATGTAGCAAGCCATCGAGAATTTCGCATACTTCTTAAGGTCTATTGCAGTAAACACCACAGCTATTGCTGCAAGTCCCCATACAAATGAGAAAATGCCCCAGCACCAGAGCGGCGAAATCTTCCTGATTGAGCAGAGCAGAATCGGCATGTAGCTCCCCGCTATCAGCATATATATCGTGCAGTGATCTATTACCTGCATTACCTTCTTCGGCATCGGCTTTTTTATTCCGTGATAGACACTTGACATCGTATAAAGAAGTATCAGGGAAATCCCATAAACAACGCTTCCCGCCATCGCCCAGACATCATGGTGAAAATACGAGCGTACAATGCACAAAACAAGCGCCGCCACTCCAAGCACGGCTCCTACGCTGTGAGATATCGTGTTAAAGCTTTCTTCGCCACGCGTATAATTCGGAAGCATACGATCCTGCAGTTTAGTTCTGTTCAAAATTTACCTCCTCGGTCGGTTTATTCATACCACCTTTGATGATACATGGTTTTTCCGGTCGCCGCAAGTGAAAATTCCTTCACATATCCTGCGCCAGGTCGCCCGGGCGAGGTGCGGACGCCTTTCAGCACAATATCTCCGGTCTCTTACCTCTCCATCGGTAGAAACGCGAACTTTTTGGGCAAAAACAGGCTGTTTTGAATGATAAATATCGAAAAACTACCGATAACATACTTCCAACTATCCAATCGGTAGTAACCGGGAAAAAATATCAAAAACAGCCTGTTTTGAATCAAAAAAATCAACTTACAGACGGGGGTGCTTGCATATGGCAATGGCTGTAAGTAAGCAGTGCCACTTGCTATCAAAGCTGCAAAAAGAGCCCCCGTGCGGGAGCTCTTTGTTGATTGTTGATTTGAACTGCTATTACTCGAATATGATTGTTGTTCCGTCAACGCCCTTCAGAGCATCAACTGCTTTGTCGAGTGATGTGATGACAGCCTTTTTGCCAGGGAAAGCCTTGACGAATTTGACAGCTGCCTGAACCTTAGGAAGCATGCTTCCTGCTGCAAAGTGACCTTCTTCGATATACTTTTCCGCTTCTGCAACTGTGATCGTTCCGAGGTTCTGCTGATCAGGCTTGTTGAAGTTGATAGCTACCTTATCTACCTCTGTGAGGATCATGAGGAAGTCTGCTTCAACCTGTTCAGCGAGGAGCTCTGCTGCGAAGTCTTTGTCGATAACTGCGGCAACACCTGAAAGTGTTCCGTCTTCGTTTTCGATTACAGGGATTCCGCCGCCGCCTACTGAAACTGTAATAGTTGTAGGCCAGAGAGTTCTTACTGCTTCGATTTCAACGATCTTCTGTGGACGAGGTGAAGCGACAACGCGTCTCCATCCGCGACCTGCGTCTTCTTTGATTGAGTAGCCCTTTTCGTCTGCAAGCTTCTTAGCCTCTTCTTCGCTGTAGAAAGGTCCGATAGGCTTTGTAGGGTTGCTGAATGCAGGGTCGTTCTTGTCAACGACTACCTGGCTGACGACAGTAGCTGTAGGGATGTCGCGACCGCGTTTAGCAAGCGCAAACTTGAGAGCCTGCTGAATGTGGTATCCGATATATCCCTGTGACATTGATCCGCAAACGTCGAAAGGCATAGCAGGGGTAACATCCTTTGCCGTTTCCGATGCAAGCAGGATGCGTCCTACCTGCGGTCCGTTTCCGTGAACAACACCGATTTCGTATCCCATGCATGAGATGTCTGCGATGTTTTCGCATGTTTTCTTTACGACTTCGAGCTGTGCCTCAGCCGTAGCTTCTGATTTGCCGGACTGGAGCGCGTTTCCGCCCAGTGCTATTACTATTTTCTCTGCCATTATTGTCTCCTGCGGTCCTTAGATCGTAGCAACCATAACTGCTTTGATTGTGTGCATTCTGTTCTCAGCTTCGTCAAATACAACTGATCTGCGTGAAAGGAATACTTCGTCGGTAACCTCGCGGATGTCGTATCCGAGTTCCTTCTGCTCTGAAGCCATTGTTGTTTCGAAATCGTGGAATGAAGGCAGGCAGTGCATGAAGATAACGTCGTCATTTCCTGTAGCTTCTACCATTTCCTGAGTAACCTTGTAAGGTGTGAGGAGTCTTACTCTTTCAGGAATCTGATCTTCTTCACCCATTGATGCCCAGATGTCTGTGTAGAGAACGTCAGCGTCCTTGAGGCATGATGCATCGCTGCTGACTTCGATAACAGCTCCTGTTTCCTTAGCAACCTCGTTAGCTCTTGCAAGAACGTCCTTGTCGATCTCGTCAGCGAGTTCCTTAGGTCCGTAAGCTACAAAGTGCATTCCCATCTTAGCGCATCCGTACATCCATGCATATGACATGTTGTTTCTTACGTCTCCGCAGAATACTACTTTAACCTTGTTAAGAGGCTTAGCAACGTGTTCTTCGATTGTAAGAAGGTCAGCCAAGATCTGTGTAGGGTGGTCAACGTCTGTAAGACCGTTCCATACAGGAACGCCTGCGTTTGCTGCAAGCTCTTCTACTACTGACTGCTTGTATCCTCTGTATTCGATACCGTCATAGAATCTTCCGAGAACCTTAGCTGTGTCGGCAATAGTTTCCTTCTTGCCCATCTGTGAGCTCTTTGAATCGAGGAATGTTACTCCGCCGCCTTCGTCCATGCAAGCAACTTCAAAAGCACATCTTGTTCTTGTTGATGTCTTTTCGAAGAGAAGAACGATGTTCTTGCCCTTGAGAAGCTGGTTGTTGATGCCTGCTCTCTTCTTAGCCTTGAGATCATGAGCGAGGTCGAGCATGTAACGGATTTCTGTAGGTGTGAAGTCCATAAGTGTCAAAAAGCTTCTGCCTTTAAGATTAACTGCCATTAGTTTTCTCCTTTCAAAATGGGGTGCCGTATCCGGCAAAGTTATCGTTATTTGTTTTTTACTAAAAAACAGCGCCGCTGTCAAGCCTTTGCAATATTTTCAGATAATCAGAAAACAGCGTTTGCAGCGGTGCCGTAACAATTCTTACAGATCGTCTCTGTTAACAGGGCATGACATGCAGCGTGGGCCACCTCTGCCTCTTGAAAGCTCCGCACTTGGAATCTGAAGAACATTGATGCCCTTCTTATCAAGCAGGTCGTTTGTTACATAGTTTCTCTCGTATGTAACAACTGTTCCAGGAGCGATACAGAGAGTGTTTGATCCGTCGTTCCACTGTTCTCTCTGAGCTGCCATCATGTCAGTTCCTCCGCAGCGGATGAGCTCTACTGCAGGAAGATGAAGTACAGACTTGAGGATGTTCGTAAGGGACTCTGTAACTGTGCTGCAGTTAAGGTGTCCGTCCTTACCGAGTGTGAGCTCGAACAGGCGAAGCGGAGCTTCGATTTCAGGATGGATCGTGAACTTATCGTAGTCTACCATCGTGAATACCGTATCGAGATGCATGAATGCACGCTTCTTAGGAATCTCAAGAACGATTACCTTCTTGAATTCTCCGCCTGCAAGCAGATTTCTTGCAAAACGGTCGATAGCGGAAGCCGTTGTTCTCTGGCTTAAGCCGATAGCTACGACTTCTTTGCTGAGTACGAGGACGTCTCCGCCTTCGATCGAATATTCCATGTCATAATCGTACCAAAGCTTGTTGTCTTCGGTTGCGAAGTCACGGTTATATTTGAACATGTACTGAAGAAGTATAGCTTCTCTTCTTCTTGCGTCTGTGCACATATGATGGATATTAAGTCCGTTACCTACGCATGCGCCCGGGTCTCTTGTAAAATAGAGGTTAGGCATCGGATCGAGGTAGAACGGATAATCCGTAGAAACGATGTCAGCAAAAGACGTTGCCTTGAATTCAGGGATCTCGCATTTCTTAACGCCTGCGATAACCTTGCTTACCATGTCCTTTGTAGGCATAGCATTAAGGTAATCATAAAGCGCCGTTTCGATACCCTCTGAGTTGAGAGCGCTTTCTGCTATGAACTTCTTAAGGAATTCTTCCTTAATGTTCTTGTCAGCGAGAGCCTTTGCAGTCTCGTCAACGTAATAAACAACTTCTACTCCGTTAGCGCGGAGAAGGTCAGCAAAAGCATCATGCTCTTCCTGTGCCACTTTAAGATAAGGGATGTCATCAAAAAGCAGGCGGGCAAAGTTGTCAGGCACTAATCCTTCGACTTCATGTCCCAAGCGATGGAGAAGGACCTTATTCAGCTTGCCGATTTCTGAATAATTGTGTATTCCCGGTTTCATACCTATGGAATCCTCCTTTTTCTTTATCCTACATTAAAAAATTCGTTTTTAATATTTTCATTTTATCATCAGGGCACGATTTGTCAAATAGCGAATCGTTGAATCGTTGCATATATAGCCGCCCTAATGGTTAAAAATGCAGAGTTTCCGCATCGCACAGTGTTCATAACGCAAAAAACGCCTCAAATGTCTGAATTCAAGCACATTTACAGGCGTTTTTTTTATATTAATTTATATTATTTCATTTTAGCAATTTATCAATAATCAAAATACTCGATGAGCTTATCCTGCATTTCCGTAACCCTTTGCTTCTTAAGTCCGTAGAATACATACTTCTTTACCTTTGTTGTCTCTACAAGGTCGTTCTCCTTCAGGATCTTTAGATGCATTGATACCGTACTCGAAGAAAGCCCTAGCACTTCTGCGATTTCCTTTGTAGTGCAATTGCTGTTCCAGAGCATTTTGATGATTTTGAGCCTCGTTTTGTCACTTGCCGCATAGATTACGCCGAAAAGCTCTCCCGCAATCGGGTCGTTTAAGCGAACCGCATGAAAGCGCAGATTCTCAATGATATATACGGTATCGCCCTCAATATTTCCGTTAAGGTGCGGAGAATTGAAGACAGACAGATTGATGATAACGCGCCTTACCTTTGATATGTCTATGCTGAAATCCGGGTCTTTGTGGAATACTATCTCTCCGTCGTTGACAGAAAGATCCTCATGAAGCTCCGACAAATAGCTCAAATAGCTGCTCTGCTGCAGCTTCACGCTCTCCTTATATATTACGGAATCGAAATACTCGGCAATATCGCGCCACTCGCTTTTGAAGCAGCAGTCCCAGTAGCGTCTGAGCATATCCGCTACATTCGCCCTCATACCGTCTATATCCTCAAGAAACGCTTTTGCCTTATCAACACCGATAAAGAGCTTCTGTATGCCGAACGACTCCTCCGTAAGCGTTGCAGGATCGTTCATCCAGCCTCTCAAAAGTCCGTGATCATAATCAAAAGCAGGAAGCCCGAGAAAAACATATGCGAATTCCTCTTGATCCATCTCAAACATTTTTTCGAGCGATTCATCAAAAGCAAGACGCCTGCCGCAGTCTTTCGCTGAGATTTTCATCATTATATCCGAAACAAAAGCCCACTCCGAATAGTCGTGACCGAATGCGTCTATGCGCTCTCGGAGCTCCTCCGGAAGAGCTTCGCGCTTCCGCCTTATGAAGCCGGTAGTCTCCGGATGATGATCCGGATTTGCCATTATATGAAGGCTGCCGAGCATATTCACAGCCGCCGAATATGTAAAGTCAATGCTGAACTGATTGTCAGTGTATTTGTCTATAATCATCGGTTTCTCCTATATCTTTGATTCAGTATATACCGAATCGTTGTATTCGGTCAATGGCATCTGTAAAGTTAGTAATTACTATGATATAATAACTTATCTATGAAATATATCTTTATGAGCAAAGAGAGATATCGAATGAAGAAACTTCTTTTGATCGCTACAGGCGGAACCATAGCTTCCGTCGGAACAGCAAACGGGCTGGCTCCCGCAGCAACACCGGAGCAGCTTTTGTCGTATATACCGGATGCCGCAAAGCTCTGCGATATAACGGTCTGCCAGCTTTTCAGCATAGACAGCACCAACATACAGCCTGAGCACTGGCTCAAGATCGCCGAAAAAATACGCGAAAGCTACGATGATTTTGATGCCTTCCTGATCACCCACGGCACCGACACGATGGCATATACCGCGGCGGCTCTGTCATATCTGATACAGAATTCGTCAAGGCCTATCGTGCTCACCGGATCGCAAAAGCCGATTTCGTCGGAATTTACAGATGCACGCAAAAACCTCACGGACAGCATCCGCTTCGCACTGAAAAACAAGCTGCACGGGGTATTCATAGTGTTTGACGGAAAAGCGATAGTCGGCACGAGAGCACGAAAGGTCAGATCTAAGAGCTTTGCCGCTTTTGAGAGCATAAATTATCCGGCAGCCGCCTTTATCGACGACAGGCAGATTTTCTATTACATAGATGATGCGCCGAAGGAACCCGTAAAGTTTTACGATGCTCTTAGTGACGGCGTTTTTCTGCTTAAGCTGATACCGGGAATACGTCCCGAAATACTGCCCTACCTCGGCGATCATTACGACGTAATAGTGATCGAGAGCTATGGTGTAGGAGGAATTCCGTTTGCCGGAAGTGCAAACTTCCTGACGGAGCTCGAGAAGCTGACTGCAAGAGGCAAGCTGATCGTAATATCGACACAGGTAATGCACGAGGGAAGCGATGCCGAAACATACGAGGTCGGAGCACTCGCGATGAGGAATCTGAACGTGCTTCAGTCCTTTGATATGACGGTTGAGGCAACCGTTACAAAGCTCATGTGGATACTTGCCGAAACGCGGGATTTTAATAAGATACGCGAGATGTTCTACAGACCCGTAAGCCACGACATACTGCGTGCGGAAGAACCGGAAGCATAGAGGAGAACCGCTTAACTGCGGTTGCACCTGTTCAACAGCTAATTAATTCAGAAAGGAATACAGAATATGAATACTAATATGAACATTGAACAAGCAAAACAGAAGATGATGGATATGCAGGCAAAGACGAGCGCTTACCAACATGCTCTCTCCGCCTTATATTACGATGCCGTCACGGTTGCGCCAAAGGGCACGGCGGAAAACCGCGCACATACGGTCGGCATCCTTACGGAAGAACTTTACAAGCTTTCCACGAGCGACGAGACTGTCGAAGTGCTCGATTTCCTCGAAGAACGTAAGGAAGAGCTTAACGACAACGAAAAGCGCATGCTCTTCCTGCTTCGCAAGGACCTCACATTTATGAGAAGTATCCCTATGGACGAATATATTGAATATCAATCTTTGATAGTCGAGGCGGAAGACGTTTGGCACAAGGCAAAAGAAGCAGATGATTTTGCGATGTTTGAGCCCGTGCTCAAGAAGATTTTTGATACGACAAAGAAGTTTGCAGGCTACTGTTCGCCTGACAAGGATCCGTATGATTACTGGCTTAACGAGTTTGAAGAAGGTGCAAGCAAGGCATCGTGCGACAGCTTTTTTGCCGCTTTAAGAAGCGAGATTGTTCCGCTCATTGAGAAGATCAAAAGCGTTCCGCAGGTTGACGACAGCTTCCTTCACGGCGATTTCAAGGACGCCGCTCAGGAAGCCTTGGCATATTACCTGATGCAGACTATGGGCATCGACCTCGACCACTGCGGTCTCGGAACGACCGAGCATCCGTTCACCGAGAGTCTCGGGTCGCATAAGGATGTCAGAATCACGACAAACTATCAGAATGATTTCGTTGCATCATCGCTTTACAGCGTCGTGCACGAAGGCGGACACGCCCTCTACGACATGAATTCGGCTGACGAATTTGCATATACGGTGCTTGACGGCGGCGTTTCGATGGGCATACACGAAAGCCAGAGTCGCTTCTACGAAAATCTTTTAGGCAGAAGCAGAGCTTTCATCGGATACATCTTCCCTAAGCTGGTCGAGCTTTTCCCTGAAAGCTTTGAGGGACATACGGCAGAAGAAGTCTACAAGGCAATCAACAAAGCAGAACCGTCGCTCATCAGAACGGAAGCCGACGAGGTTACATATTGCCTCCACGTAATGATAAGATATGAGCTCGAAAAGCGCATCATGGCAGGCGAACTTGATGTTCACGATCTTCCTGCCGAGTGGAACAAGCTCTACAAAGAATATCTCGGCGTAGATGTACCTGACGACAAGCACGGCGTGCTTCAGGACAGCCACTGGTCGGGCGGTGCGATCGGATACTTCCCTTCATACGCACTCGGCTCCGCATACGGTGCACAGCTCCTTGCGAAGATGAAGGAAACGGTAGATGTGGAAGAATGCCTCAAAAAAGGCGATTTCGCTCAGATCAACGAATGGAACCGCGAAAATATATGGAAGCACGGCAAGCTCTTTACACCTAACGAGTTGCTCGAAAGTACGCTCGGCGGCAAATTCAGCCCCGAGTATTTCGTAAACTACCTCAAAGAAAAATACTCCGATATATACGGACTGTAGCAGACTGTAAATCGAGACGCGGAGGACGATATGGCAAAGTCGCTATGGAAAAGGCTCGACCTGACCGACGACAAGTTCGATTCCGATCAGATCAGCTTCATAACAAACTTCATAAACGAAAACCTTGAACATGCACGCCACGTAGAAAACGAACGTCTGACATTCAACAGCATCTACATGGCTATGGTAGGCGGAGCACTCGCCTTCGTATTCGGCATAAGCGAACCGCTTTTGTCCGCACTCGTAACGGCAATACTTATCGTTCTCGGCTTCATATCTATGTTGCTCACCAAACGCTGGGACAATGTTTTTGATGCCCGCATAAGATTTGCAAAAGGCGGCTATAGGCTGTTGCACGACAAGCTTTTTCCTTGCGAAGATGAAGAAGAGGATAATCGCTCAGAGCGCATATGCATTCCGGGGCTTAAGGATATACCTCTTTACTGTTTTCGCCCGGAAGATCCAAAATCGCAGAACTTCTTATTGAAACGGCTGTACAAGATAAGAACCCGCAAACTTTTCCTGTATTTCTACTGGCTGATTCAAGCGATATTGTTCTGTTCGATGTGTTATTTCCTATATATAGGTCTGAATTGAGGGTTATATGTTTAAGCTCGTAGTAACGGATCTCGACAACACGCTTTTGAACTCGCAACACATCGTCCCGAAAAGCTCTGTCAAACTGATCAAAAAAGTCACCGCCCAAGGCGTAACGGTTGCCGTAGCGACCGGGCGTTCATTTGCATCCGCTGCAGGCGTATCAAAAAACATCGGCTCAACATGCCCTGCCATCTGCTACAACGGAGCCCAAATAAAATCCTTTGGCGGAGATCCGCCGATATTTTCATCATTTGTGCCGTCCGAGGTTCAGCGCGGTATCACGGAATTCGTCAAAGCCCGTGGGCTCTATATGCAAATCTACGATGATGACGAAATAGTTGTCGAAAGGCTCAAATTGGAATGTCATCCCGATCCCGATCTCACATACGCGTCTTACCGCGAAACAGGCGATATAGACGAGCTTTCTCACATCAGGACACCGAAGCTCCTTATCGCGGCAAAACCGGCTGAAATCCCTTCCCTTCAGGCAGAACTCGAAGCCATGTACGGTGACAAGGCATATTTTGCACAATCCGAAGCTCATCTCATAGAAGTGATGGAAAAAGGAGTAAACAAAGGAGCCGCTCTCGATATACTCGCAAAGCGGCTCGGCATAGAAAAACACGAAATTATGGCACTCGGCGACAATACAAACGACGCACTGCTGCTCGCCCATGCCGGATTAGGTGTTGCCGTGGCAAATGCCGTCGATTCCCTAAAAGAAACAGCCGACTATGTCTGTAAAGGAGAGCGCAGCGAAGGCTTTAACGAAGCCTTGCTGAAGTTTGTGCTCTGATCAGTACAAAATCATCAGGAGTAAACTACTGGTTTGTGCAATCATTATAAGAGCTTCGTTCCATCAGCATCTTAAGACGCGTCGAAAATGATTCGCCAATCGCACATCATTTTCCGACTGCGCCTAAAGGCGCTTCCTTTGGGTTTTATGTGCTTGGTTGGCGAACCTTTTACATTTTATCATAGGGGGTTTATTTACTTGCAGCTAAAGCTGACAGGCAAAGAAAGCTTGTCTTCGACTTAGTGCCTAAGAGAGATAAATAAATATAGGAAATGAACTTCCAATTATATTGGGGTTATGATAAAATAGGAAATGTAAATCCAATTAAACGGGAGGGTTCAAGATGTATATAAGAAGAATGTATCTCGACAAGTTGATTTCATTCAAAGATACGGACTTTATCAAGGTGATAACAGGTGTTAGAAGATCAGGTAAATCGGTACTGTTAAAACAGTATATGGACTATTTATACAAAATGGGAATAGACAAAGAACATGTAATCTATATTAACCTTGAAGCATTCGAATACCACGATATAAACAGTGAGGATGCTTTTTCAAAGTTGCTTAGCAATTTAATTCCTAATGATAATAAGAAATTTTACCTTTTAATTGATGAAATACAATTTGTTGAAGGATGGCAAAGGGTTATCAATTCGTTCAGAGTAAGCTTTTCCTGTGATATCGTGATAACCGGATCTAACGCAAAATTACTTTCGGGAGAGCTTGCCACTTTATTGAGTGGAAGATATGTTGAATTGATAGTATATCCGTTTTCGTTCAAGGAATTTTTGGAAGCAAAAAATATTGACGCACAGTCAAGGGAAGTTGACATTGCGTATAAAGAATACGAAAGGTTCGGAGGATTTCCAGGAGTTTTGTTGTCTGATGAACCCCTAAAATCAACAATACTATCGGGAATATACGATTCTATTGTTTTGAATG
>JAEXBK010000135.1 GCA_023394035.1 Bacillota bacterium | reverse complement strand
ACGCGAGGGATATACGCGTGTAAGAATAGACGGCGAAATATTTGAAATCGAAGAGGAAGATATCAAATTAGAAAAGAACAACAAACATTCCATAGAAATCGTAATCGACAGAATCGTCATCAAGGACGGTCAGCAGGCCAGAATATCGGAAGCAGTTGAGCTTGCTATGAAAGAAGGCGACGGACTTGTAAATGTACTTATAATCGGTAAAGAGAAGGGGGAGGAACGAACCTTTTCCTCCAAATTGGCATGCCCTGAACACGGAATAAGCATCGAAGAACTCGAGCCGAGGATGTTTTCGTTTAACAGTCCGTTCGGAGCCTGCCCTGAATGTAACGGTCTCGGATTTACGGAAACGGTAGATGCAGATGCCATGATCAAAGGCAATACGAGCATTCAGGACGGTGCGCTAAGCGCGATTTTTGCTACTATAACATATTCGAGCTTTTACTGGCAGGTGATAGACGCTCTTGCGGCTGAACACAAGGTCGATCTTTCCGTGCCTTACAAGGAGCTGCCGGAAGCCTTTAAGAAGGAGCTTCTATACGGAACGGGTACGCGAAAACTCAAATATACGGTAAAAAGCAGCAGAGGCAAGGAGCAGAACAGGGATCACGTATTTGAAGGAATGCTGACGAATATGGAGCGTCGCTACAGAGAAACCAATTCGGATCTGATGAAGGAGTGGATGGGAAAATTCATGACAAAGCATGAATGTACGGCATGCCACGGAAAGAGACTCCGACCTGAAATCCTTGCGGTGACAGTCGGAGGAAAGAACATTGCAGAGCTCTCCGATATGTCCGTACACGACGCACACGAATTTATCAGCAACCTAAATCTGAACGAAAAAGAAGCCATTATAGCAAAGCAGGTCGTAAAAGAAATAAAAGAAAGACTTGCGTTTCTCGTAAACGTAGGTCTTGAGTATCTGACACTGTCGAGAACATCGGGGACTCTTTCCGGCGGTGAATCACAGCGAATCAGACTGGCAACTCAGATAGGAAGCTCGCTTGCCGGAGTTTTGTATATACTTGACGAACCGAGCATCGGTCTTCACCAGCGAGACAACGGAAAGCTCCTGAAAACACTGAGAAACTTAACCGATATAGGGAATACCCTTATAGTTGTCGAACACGACGAGGAGACGATGTATGCGGCAGATCACATCGTCGACATCGGTCCGGGAGCGGGCATATACGGCGGTGAGCTTGTGGCTCAGGGAAGCGTAGAAGACATAAAGAAATGCAGCAAATCGATAACCGGTCAGTATCTTTCAGGAAAGAAAAAAATAGAAGTTCCGACACAAAGGCGGGAAGGCAGCGGAAACAGCATATCCATCAAAGGCGCCCGCGCAAACAACCTTAAGAATATAGATGTCGATATACCCCTCGGTAAATTCACATGCGTAACGGGAGTATCGGGATCGGGAAAGAGTACATTGATAAACGAAATCCTGAACAAAGGCGCTGCGGCTGCAATTTCGGGAACGCGTCCGGATGCAGGAGAGCATGACTCGATAACGGGACTTGAGCATATAGATAAGGTTATAGACATAGATCAAAACCCTATCGGGCGCACGCCGCGCTCAAACCCTGCAACATATACGGGTATGTTTACACGAATAAGAGATCTGTTTGCGGCGCTTCCTGATGCTAAAATCAGGGGATTCGAAAAAGGCAGATTCAGCTTTAATGTCAAAGGCGGCAGGTGCGAAGCATGTAGCGGCGACGGAATAATCAAGATTGAGATGCACTTCCTTCCCGATGTATATGTGCCTTGCGAGGTTTGCAAGGGCAAGAGATATAACAGGGAAACGCTTGAGGTTAAATACAAGGGTAAGAGCATATATGACGTGCTTGACATGAGCGTAGAAGAAGGACTTGACTTTTTTAAGAACCTACCCGGAATCAGAAGACATCTCGAAACACTTAGCGATGTAGGACTCGGCTACATAAAAATAGGCCAGCCTTCAACTCAGCTTTCAGGCGGAGAGGCTCAGAGAGTCAAGCTCGCGACAGAGCTTTCGAGAAGAGATACGGGGAGCACCCTGTACATACTTGACGAGCCTACAACGGGTCTCCATTTTGCCGATGTTGATAAGCTGATAACGGTGCTGCAACGCCTTGCAGATGCCGGAAATACTGTTGTAATAATCGAGCATAACCTCGATGTTATAAAATGCGCCGACCATATTATAGATCTCGGTCCTGAAGGAGGAGACAAAGGCGGAACGATAGTTGCCGTTGGAACACCTGAACAGGTGGCGGCGAATCCGAACAGCTACACGGGGCAATATCTGAAGCCTATGCTTTTGAAGTAAAGCGAGATGCTTATTCCCGGGCTTGGCAAAATTATAACAATTGTTGATATTTAGCTGTTTCGTGTTATAGTTAATATTGCAAACTGTTTTTTAATTAAAATTGGGGAGTAATAATGATAAAAGAAGAAAATATGACCATGTTGACCGATTTTTATGAGATCACCATGGCAAACGGTTATCTGGAGCTCGGAAAACATGACGAAATAGCGTATTTCGACCTGTTTTTCAGAAAGGTACCTGACGGGGGCGGCTTTGCCATAATGGCAGGGGTACAACAGGTAATCGATTACTTAAGCGAACTTAGCTTTACCGAAGAGGATATAGAGTATCTTCGTTCAAAAAAATATTTCAGCGAGAGATTCCTCGATTACTTAAGGAATTTCAAATTTGAGTGTGACGTATGGTCGGTTCCTGAAGGAACACCGATTTTCCCTCACGAACCGCTTTTGACCGTAAGAGGACCTGTTATGCAGGCTCAGTTTATCGAGACTATGCTGCTTTTGATAATCAATCATCAGAGTCTTATTGCGACCAAGGCAAACAGAATAGTGCGTGCAGCAAAGGGAAGACCTGTTATGGAATTCGGTACTAGGCGCGCACACGGGCTCGGAGCTGCGATACATGGTGCAAGAGCTGCGTATATAGGCGGCTGCGCAGGAACGGCGTGCACGATCGCAGACAGAGATTACGGCATACCGGCACTTGGAACGATGGCACATAGCTGGGTTCAGATGTTTGCAACGGAATACGAGGCATTCAGAAAGTATGCGGAGATATACCCTGAGAACTGCGTGCTTCTTGTTGACACATATAACGTTCTCAAATCGGGAGTGCCTGCCGCAATCAAGGTTTTCAAAGAGCTTGATCCGCCGGTAAAGGGCATCAGAATAGATTCCGGAGATATAACATATCTCACAAAGAAGGCGAGAGTAATGCTTGACGAAGCAGGTCTCACGGACTGCAAGATTACGATATCAAACTCTCTCGACGAATATATCATACGTGATGTCATACTCGAAGGTGCGCAGATAGACGCATTCGGAGTAGGCGAAAGACTTATAACTGCCAAATCGGAGCCTGTTTTCGGTGGTGTATATAAGCTGTCGGCTCTCGAGGTTAGCGGAACCATAATTCCTAAGATCAAGATTTCCGAAAACGTGGAGAAGATAACGAATCCGGGCTTTAAGACACTTTATCGTCTCTACGACAAGACGAATCACAAGGCGCTGGCAGATGTAATGACGGTTGACGGAGAAACTATTCCGGAGGTTGACGGATACGAAATATTCGATCCAAATGCTGTATGGAAGAGAAAGAA
>JAEXBK010000115.1 GCA_023394035.1 Bacillota bacterium | reverse complement strand
TTAAGCCTTTGTTTTTGACAGAAGAACTATGGTCTCACAATGCTTCGTCCAGGCAAAGTTATCATAAGCCTTGATATATTCCACCTTGTAGCCTAATGTTTCGAACTGGGCAAGGTCGATGGCGAGGGTTTTGGGGTTGCAGGAAACGTACACAATCTGTTCCACTCCGTATGAAGCGATCTTTGATACTGCCTTTGTCTGCATGCCCATGCGCGGAGGATCAACGATTATCGCATCCGGACGAATATTTTCTTCCTCAATTGACGTGGATAGCGTCTTAAAAACATCGCCGCATATGAATTCACAGTTTTCGATGCCGTTAAGCGCGGCGTTTACCTTTGCAGATTCGACCGATTCTAAGACGAGCTCGACTCCGGTCACCTTATTTGCGTTCTTTGATATGATCTGTGATATTGTGCCCGTTCCGCAATAAAGGTCAAATACATGCTTGCCGGAGATGTCACCAAGAAGTGCTACAGCATCAGTGTATAGCCTTTCGATTGCCACGACATTCGTCTGGAAAAAGGCAAATGCACTTACCTTGAACCTCAGACCGCATATTTCCTCAAAATAATGGTCGCGACCGCTGAGAATTTTTAGCGAATCGCAGTAAACAGCATCGGCAAGCCCGTCGTTGAAGGTTCTGAGGATACCTACGACCTTGCTTTCGAGCGGCAGTGCTTCTATCATCTGAACAAAGCCCGCCTCATCAAAGCCGTCTTCCGATGTCGTGACGATATTAACAAGCAGCTCGTCTGTTCTCACGCCTTTTCTGACGATAAGGTTTCGGAGAATCCCTATATGTGATTTTTTATTGTAATGAGCATATCCGTTCTTTACGGCAAAATTGAGCACAGCCCGCAATATTTTGTTAAAGTCTCCGGGCACAAGCTGACATTCATCAACCGTTACGATTGACATAAAGTGACCGAGCTTATGCATCCCGAGAGTCATCTCGCCGCCCTTTACCATGTCACCGAAGGTATACTCCATTTTGTTCCTATATGCGAACCTGTTGTTAGGATTACACGGAACAATCCCCTGAAATACATCTGTATTGATATTTTTTTCGTAAAGAAAAGACCTTACGAGGTCTTCCTTTTCCTTGAGCACTGTATCGTACTCCATTCCGTTAAATTTGCAGCCTCCGCACATTTCCCTATGCGGACAAGGTTTAATATTCGCCATAGTTGTCATAAAACTCTTTCTTGTATTCCATAAAACGGTCTTCCTCTATAGCCCTTCTGATTCCCTTCATCATCATCTCGAGGAAGTATATATTGTGATATGATATGAGCGTTGCGCTCAGCATCTCATCGGCTTTGAAAAGATGTCTGAGATATGCCTTTGAGTAGTTTCTGCAAGTATAGCAGTCACATTTCGGATCAAGAGGTGAAAAATCACGCTCATATTTGGCGTTTTTGATGTTGACGCGTCCGTTTGCGGTTGTAGCAAGACCATGCCTTGCGATTCTCGTAGGCTGTACGCAGTCAAACATGTCCACTCCGCGCTCTACACCCTCGAACAGGTAATCTACGGTTCCTACACCCATCAGGTAGCGTGCTTTGTCCGCCGGTAAATAGTCTACGCAGTCATCTAAAATATCTATCATCAGCTCCTTCGGTTCGCCCACGGAGAGACCTCCTATTGCATATCCCGGAAGATCAAGCTCCGTTATCTGATCCGCACTGAGCTTTCTGAGATCCTTATACATTCCGCCCTGCATTATTCCGAACAGCGACTGGCGTTCTATATCCTTATGCGCGTCCTTGCAGCGTTTCAGCCATCTTGTAGTCCTTTCAAGTGAATCCTCGACATACTGCCTTGATGCCGGGTAAGGTGCACATTCGTCAAAAGCCATCATGATATCGCTACCGAGAGAATTTTGAACTTCTACTGCCACCTCAGGCGACAGAAATTTCTTCGAGCCGTCTATATGGCTTCTGAAGGTTACGCCCTCTTCCGTGATTTTTCTCATTTTTCCAAGCGAAAACACCTGAAATCCGCCGCTGTCAGTCAGTATTGCGTGCTTCCAGTTCATGAATTTGTGAAGACCACCGGCTTCGCGTATTATCTCGTGACCCGGCCTCAGGAACAGATGATATGTATTTCCGAGTATAATCCTCGCCTCGGTAGACTCAACCTGCTCCGGCGTTAAAGATTTTACCGTAGCCTGTGTGCCTACCGGCATGAATACAGGAGTTTCTATATCACCGTGCGGCGTGTGCAGTCTACCGCGTCTTGCCTTTGTCCTTTTGTCTTGCTTTATGAGTTCATATGTTACTGCGTTATGCATCAATTTTCTCCGTTTCTTCCTTTGTTACTTTGGGCTGTTCCTTCTGCAATTCGGAAGTTTCAGATTCATCCTCCGCATTAATGCTTGCCGCTTCCGCCTCAGCTTCCGCTTTTGCCTTTGCTGCAGCTTCCGCTGCTTCTCTTGCTGCCTTGTTAAATCTTGCGGTTACGATGCCTATTCTACCTGCGATAAAAATGGATGTAAGACCGTCAACTATGAGCGATATTCCGATGATCATCATCAAAATATATATCTGCTTAAACGGCACAAAGAATAGAATCGCAGCAATGATCACACATACAAAGCCGATCAATATAGCTTGAGTCCACTTAGGATCTTCTAATTTTCTGCTGCGAAAGCCCTCTACTATATCAACAAATCCATGCATACACAGAACTATTGCAAATATGATGTTTATGAACTCTGCCAATATTCCCGGACTTATCAGAAGCGCTATTCCTATTGCGAGGACTATTGCCCCAACCAGAATATCCCCATATGACGATATCCCCTTTTTCTTATCAAGCAGATACCCTAAAAATGATAGGATTCCGGCTCCCGCCAGTATGCCGCCTACGATTCGTATTATCGTATCTGCCGTTGTCTGCGGATTCATAACGATAGCTACTCCTACTGCCGTCGTAACTATACCCATGAATACCATGCTCCATTTGAAATTCTTTATGGATTCCATAAATTCCCCCCTTCGCAGTTAATAGATCAGCATTGCATCACCATAGCTGAAAAATCTGTATTCCTCGGCAACCGCCTCTTTATATGCCTTAAGAATGTGCTCTCTGTCATAAAGTGCGGAGATAAGCATCAGCAAGGTTGATTTTGGAAGATGAAAATTCGTTATCAGCGAATCTATCAGCTTGAACCTGTATCCCGGATAGATGAATATTCCGGTGCTTCCGCTTCCTGCTTCTATCAGCCACCTTCCGGACTTCTCGTCAAATACAGCGGCGCTTTCTGCGGTTCTCGTAGATGTCGTCCCTACCGAAAAGACTCTTCCGCCGCTCAAAATCGTCTCATTAATTATATTTGCAGCTTCTTCGCTTACACTATATTCCTCAAAATGCATATGATGGTCTTCGATATTTTCGCATTTTACGGGTCTGAATGTTCCTATTCCTACATGAAGCGTAAGATACGCAAGGCTTACTCCCTTCTTCTTTACTTCTTCAAGAAGCTCATCCGTGAAATGAAGCCCCGCTGTAGGTGCCGCTACCGAACCTTCGTTTTTGCAATAAACCGTCTGATAATCGTCGTTATCGTCTTCCGTGCTTTCTCTTTCGATATACGGCGGAAGCGGCATCGATCCTATTTCTTCGAGACGTTCCATAAATATGCCGTCATATTCGAATTCCACGAGCCTTGTGCCGTCCTCTCCGAATCCGACTACATCAGCAACAAGGCGTTTTCCGTCTTCATCTGAAAAGATAACACTGTCTCCCGGCTTGATGCGTCTTCCCGGTCTCACCAGAGTTTCCCATTTATCGCCTTCTATGCGCTTTGAAAGCAGAAATTCTATTTTCGCTCCCGTACCCTTCTTGCTTCCGAAAAGCCTCGCCGGTATGACCTTGCTGTCGTTCAAAACAAGGCAGTCTCCCGGCTTCAGGTATTCGAGTATATCAAAAAAATGTCTGTGAGCTATTGAATCGTCTCTCTTATCGAGCACCATCAGCCTGCACTTATCGCGGTCTTTCGCCGGTTTCTGTGCTATCAGCACCTCCGGCAGTTCATAATCAAAATCGTCTATTCTCATCTATAAATTATCTTTCTAAAAAAATTTCTCCTGATCCGGCTCCTCGTCGTACTCTTCTTTTCGCTCGCCTTCCAATGACTCATATCCGAGATGTTTATACGCAAGGTGAGTTACCATTCTGCCCTTCTGAGTTCTGTACATGAGCCCGCTCTGTATCAGGAAAGGTTCATAGGCGTCCTCGATAGTTACCCTTTCTTCTCCTATAGATGCGGCAATCGTGTCGATTCCGACAGGTCCGCCGTTAAATCTCGTGATTATAGTACCGAGAATCTCTCTGTCGAGCTTCTCAAGACCGAGCTCGTCTACGCCGAGAGCCTCTAACGCATTCATTGTCACTGCAATGTCGATAGAGTCATTTCCCTTGACCTGTGCAAAGTCTCTTACACGCTTAAGAATCCTGTTTGCAACTCTTGGAGTTCCTCTTGAGCATCTTGCCATTTCCCTCAGAGCTTCTTCATCCGCTTCCGCACCGAGAACCGATGCGGATCTTCTTATTATATCCATCAGATCCTTATCATCGTATACCTCAAATTTGCTTATTACTCCGAATCTGTCTCTGAGCGGTGCCGAAAGGCTGCCGGCACGCGTAGTTGCGCCGATCAGCGTGAATTTTGCTATATCGAGCCTGATTGATCTTGCGGAAGGTCCCTTTCCGATTATTATATCAAGTGCATAATCCTCCATTGCGGAGTAAAGCACTTCCTCCACCGATCTGTTAAGACGGTGTATCTCATCGATAAACAGTACATCGTTATCGTTCAGATTAGTAAGTATAGCCGCAAGATCGCCTGCCCTTCCGATTGCAGGTCCCGATGTTATCTTTATATCAACGCCGAGCTCGTTTGCGATTATGCCTGCAAGCGTCGTCTTGCCAAGTCCCGGAGGACCGTAAAACAAAACATGATCGAGAGGCTCGCCTCTGAGCTTGGCAGCCTCTATAAAAATCTTGAGATTATCCTTTACGGTTTTTTGCCCTATAAAATCATCAAGATGCTGAGGTCTGATATTCTGATCGCGGCGATCCTCGCCCGCAAACGCTTTTGTTTGAGTTATATTTTCCATCTTACTTCCTTAAGTTAATTCTAAAGCTTTCTGAGAGCAAGCTTGATATATTCTTCGGCGCTGATACCGTCTCCCTTTATCTTGTTTATAACTGAAGCCGCTTCGTTCCTCGTATATCCGAGTGAAACGAGTGCCGCAAGAGCCTCTGACCTTGCATCGCTGCCGTCATCATCAAAAGCTTCTATTGCAGGCTCCGTATCAAATTCATCAAAGCTTCCGACCTTGTCCTTGAGTTCAAGTATGAGGCGTTCTGCCGTCTTCTTTCCTACTCCGTTTGCCTTGCATATGGATTTGACATCGCCTGACGCTATAGCCCGCTTAAGCTCGTTCAGAGGAAGCGCGCTCATTATCGCAAGAGCTCCCTTTGCACCGATGCCGCTTACCGTTATCAGAAGCTCAAAAGCTTCGAGCTCTTCTATATCGGCAAATCCGTACAGGCTTATTGAGTCCTCCTTAACAGACATCGAGGTATGAACTACTACCTCAGATCCGTCGGTTATCTTATAAAATTGTGACCCGGCATGAATAAATATTCTAAAGCCTATTCCGGACTGCGTTTCGACTATCAGTGCGCCGTTAGATGTAATTCTTCCTGTTCCTCTTATATACCTTATCATTTCTTACCTGCTATCTTAAGACTCTGCTGCTTCTCGAATGTGCATGGCATATGGCTGCGGCTACAGCATCTGCCGTATCGTCAGGCTTCGGAACCTCGCTCAAATTAAGTATCGTCTTTACCATTGCCTGTACCTGTTTCTTATCCGCTCTGCCGTAGCCTACGAGTGCCTGCTTGATCTGAAGCGGCGTATATTCCGAAATTGAAAGTCCGCCGTTTGCGCATGCAAGAACGGCAACGCCTCTCGCCTCGCCTACGAGTATAACAGTCTTTGCGTTTGATGTGTAAAAAAGTTCCTCTATAGCCGCTTCTTCCGGCTGATAATTTGCAATTATCGCATTAAGCTCGGAATAAATATGCTTAAGCCTATCCGGCGCTGCCATCTTGGAATCAGTCGTAATCGAGCCGTAGTCCACGACCTTGAATCTGTTTCCCTCAAAGTCCAAAACGCCCCATCCCATTATCGCATATCCCGGATCTATCCCCAATATCCTCATGTTATCGCTCCTTAATAAAGTCTATAAATTATAACATATGAACAGATGTTTGTCTAACCGAGGCGAAAAAGTTTTATTCATTATAGTGAATAAAAGCATTTGAAAAACGTAATCTTCATGGTATAATTGTATAAATATTTCATATATGTAATATTACACAGAAAGGGGCAGACATGCGTTATTCAAGACAAAATAAAATTCTCGAAATCATTTCCAACAATGAAGTCGAGACGCAGGAAAAACTTGCTTCATTACTGAAGAACGAGGGCTTTGATGTAACACAGGCTACTATTTCCCGCGACATAAAGGAGCTGCAGCTTATAAAAGTACTTTCAAACTCAGGCAGATACAAGTATGCGGTAAGCACTCAGCAGGACGCGCCGATTTCCGACCGTTTCGTTAAGATTTTCCGCGAGACAATTACTTCATTTTCATCGGTCAACAATATGATCATAATCAAGACGCTTTCAGGCTGCGGACCTGCAACCGGCGAAGCGGTAGACAACATAGGTCTTCCTTATGTTGTCGGCTCAATTGCAGGAGACAACACTCTCCTTTTGATCATTGACAGCGAAGAACACGTTGAGGAAATTCTCTCAAGGTTCAACAATATGCTAATCTTCAGGTCACGCAAGCAATGATCACCCATCTTTCCATCAGCGATTTTGCAATAATCGAAAATACGGAAGTTGATTTTGAACCCGGTCTTAATATCGTAACCGGAGAAACCGGAAGCGGTAAATCCATAGTAATAACTGCAATAAGCCTTGCTCTCGGTAGCAGGGCTGATTCTTCATATGTAAGACACGGTAAGGATACCGCAAGGATAGAGCTTCTTGGAGAATTGGACGGAGACGAAATCGCTATAAGCCGTGAGATAAATTCCGCAGGAAGAAACGTATGCAGAGTCAACGGGCGTCTCACAACTCTTTCCGAGCTTTCAGAAGCTGCTGCAAGGCTTGCAGATATTCACGGTCAATATGACAACCAGTCTCTTCTTGACCCGGAAAATCATATAGATATCCTCGATCACTACGCTCACTCATCCATCAAAGATATCGTAAATGATTATCAGGCATGCTTTTCAGAGTATAGCGAAATCAAAACGAGGCTCTCTCAGCTTATCAGCAGCGAAAAAGAAAACTTAAGAAAGCTTGATTTTTATCGCTATGAGCTAAAGGAGATAGAGGATGCGGCCATTTCTCCCGGTGAAGACAAGGTGCTCGAAGACACGCTTTCTGTTCTTCAGAACAGCGAAAAGATATTTGCAAAAGCATCAAAGGCGCATGAGCTTATTTCAGGTGACAACGGTGCCTTTTCAGCTCTTGGCTCCGCTCTTTCGTACATTGAGGAGCTCGGTGTTTTTTCCGGTGAGCTTAATAAGCTTTCAGGTGAGGCTTCCGACATCTATTACAGACTCGAGGATATTTCATCTTCCCTTCGAGATATTTGCGACAAAATGACGTTTTCTCCCGAAGAGCTTGATGATGCCATCGAAAGAGCTTCCCGTATTTCTTCCCTTAAGAAAAAATACGGAAGCACGATCGAAGAAATACTTTCATACAGAGATAAAATTTCATCTGAAATATCTTCCATCGAAACCTTTGACGAAGAAAAAGCCGCACTTGAAGCCAGGCTTGATGTTGCATACAAATCACTGATTGCCAAGGCAAATGAACTCACCGCTGCGCGTAAAGAAGCCTCTCATAGGCTTTCACTCGAGATCATAAACGAGTTAAAAGAGCTGAATTTCAATGATGCAAGCTTCGAGCTTGATTTTAAGACCGCAAGTGCACCACTCCCTAACGGTATGGATATAGTCGAAATGATGATTTCAAGCAACCGCGGCGAGCCACTTAAGCCGCTTGCAAAGACTGCTTCCGGCGGTGAAATATCGAGAATCATGCTCGCAGTCAAGGCTATAACGTCAGGCTACGACAAAATACCTACTCTTAT
>JAEXBK010000035.1 GCA_023394035.1 Bacillota bacterium | reverse complement strand
GTCAACGCATATTCTGCTAAAGGTGAATCAGGCGGGAGTTATCCCGGTCATCTTCGCGATGTCGCTTTTGATGTTCCCATACACGATCACGTACTTCTTGAGCGCTGATTCTGCCGTTTCGCTATTTATCAGAAAGTGGCTCTCTCCTGAAGGAAGCCCTGGGGTATGGGTATATGCCATACTTAATATATTCCTGATAATTGCGTTTAACTACTTCTACACGACGATTACATTCAATCCTGTAGAAATAGCGCAGAATATGAAACAGAACGGCGGATTTATACCTGGCATCAGACCGGGAAGATCCACAATTGAGTATCTTACAAATGTAATGGGAAGAATTTCGATCGTAGGTGCGGTATTCCTTGCACTGATTGCAACGATGCCGACTTTGATCAGCCAGTACACGAACTTCAATATACACTTTGGAGGAACTTCACTGCTGATCGTCGTAGGTGTAGCGATAGACCTTATGAAACAGATCGAAAACCAGATGATGATGAGAAGCTACAAGGGCTTCCTCAAATAACAGCGGGAGATGATATCAATGCTTAGAACTATACTTTTAGGGCCTCCGGGCGCAGGTAAAGGAACACAGGCAGCGAAAATCGTTGAGAAATATGAGATTCCTCATATTTCGACAGGAGACATATTCCGTGAAAACATCAAAAAGCAGACTACGCTTGGAATAAAAGCGCAGGAGTATATGAACAAGGGCGAGCTCGTACCGGATGATCTGGTAATAGAGATTGCAACTACAAGACTGCTTGAATATGATTGCAAAAACGGCTTTCTGCTTGATGGATTTCCAAGGACTGTCTATCAGGCAGAAAAGCTTGACGAGTTTCTTAACAGCCACGGACTTGAGCTTACGAAGGTTATCAACATAGCGGCTCCTGACGATGAGCTCATTTCAAGGATCGCAGGAAGGCGCGTTTGCAAGGCTTGCGGTGCAAGCTTCCATATAGTCAATATCCCTTCAAAGAAGGAAGGCATATGCGATGTATGCGGCGGAGAGCTCATGCAGAGAGATGATGATACGGAAGAAACAGTCAAGAACAGGATTGCCGTTTACAAGGCGCAGACATTCCCGCTCGTTGAATATTATAAGAGCACTGAAAGACTTGCGACTGTAGACGGAACAGGCCCGCTCGAGGAAGTATTCGCCGAAATAACAGCCGCCTTAGGTGAGCAGTTATGATTGTAATAAAATCCGAAGAAGAAATCGATATTATGAGAGTGCCTTGCCGCGTGACCGGCGAGCTTTTGAACAAGCTCACCGACTTCATAAAGCCGGGTATTTCGACCCACGATATCGACAAGTTCTGTGCCGATTACATACACGAACACGGAATGATACCGACCTTTAAGGATTACGGTGGATTCCCCGGAAATGTATGCGTATCGGTAAATGAAGAAATCGTCCACGGTATCCCGAGCAAACATACAAAGCTCGCGGAGGGCGATATCGTCAGCGTCGATGTAGGCGCGACCTACAAAGGTTACACCAGCGACGCGGCGAGAACTTACCCGGTAGGAAAGGTAAGCGAAGAAGCAGAGAAGCTCATAAGAGTTACCCGCGAAAGCTTCTTTGCAGGAATGGAGTTTGCAAAGGTGGGATGCCGCCTTTCGGACATTTCTCATGCTGTGCAGGTGAAAGCCGAGAGCGAAGGCTTCTCCGTTATACGCGATTTTGTCGGACACGGAGTAGGACGCGAGCTGCATGAGGATCCGCAGATACCTAACTACGGCAAGGCAGGACGCGGTCCGCGCCTTGTGGCGGGAATGGTGCTTGCAATTGAACCTATGATTGCTGCCGGGACATACGAGACGGAAACTTTGCTCAATAACTGGACAGCCGTAACGGCAGACGGTAAGCTTTCCGCACACTACGAAAATACAGTGGCGATAACGGAAGACGGACCGATTTTGCTGACACTGGTTGAATAAGAGGTACAAACATGGCAAAAAAAGATACGATAGAAGCTATCGGGACTGTTGTGGATGCCCAGCCGAATGCGATGTTCAAAGTAAAGCTCGAAAACGGGTTCGAAGTACTTGCACATATATCGGGAAAGATCCGAATGAATTACATTAGGATCCTGCCGGGAGACAAGGTAAAGGTAGAGCTTTCTCCTTATGACCTTACTCGCGGAAGAATCGTGTGGCGCGATAAGTAGTCTCAAAAGCCAATCGAAAAGAATACTTTAGGAGGATCAAAATGAAAGTCAGAGCATCAGTAAAGCCGATCTGCGAAAAATGCAAGGTAATCAAGAGAAACGGCAAAGTAATGGTTATCTGCGAAAACCCAAAGCATAAGCAGAAACAGGGCTGATAAAGTTTTTAATCGGACCGGATGACACGGGGCCCGGTCTTAGTAATATTTAATGTATATCGCCTGTCTATATCACTCCCCGAAAAAGTGACGGAAGATAGGAGAAGGAGGAAAATATGGCTCGTATAGCCGGTGTAGACTTACCAAGAGAAAAAAGGGTAGAGATCGGTTTAACGTACATTTTCGGTATCGGAAGACCGACAGCTCTCGCTATCCTCGCGGAAGCAGAGATTGATCCGAACACCAGAGTCAAAGATCTGACCGAGGATGAGGCCGGACGTATCAGAAAAATTATCGATACGGAATACACGGTAGAAGGTGATCTTCGTCGTGAAGTTTCCATGAACATCAAGAGACTCATGGAAATCGGAAGCTACAGAGGAATCAGACACAGAAGAGGTCTCCCTGTAAGAGGTCAGAAAACAAAAACTAACGCAAGAACACGCAAGGGACCAAAGAGGACCGTTAGCAGAAAGAAAAAGTAAAGGAGGTAGGGCATAATGGCAAAGACTGTAAAAAAGACAGTAAGAAAAAAGAGAAGAGACCGTAAAAATATTGAAAAAGGCCAGGCACATATCCAGTCCACCTTCAATAACACTTTGGTCACATTAACTGATATGGAAGGCAACGCACTTTCATGGTCAAGCGCAGGATCCCTCGGATTCAAGGGATCAAGAAAGTCAACTCCGTTTGCAGCTCAGAGCGCTGCGGAGACGGCAACAAAGGCTGCTATGGAACACGGACTTAAGACTGTAGAAGTCTATGTAAAGGGTCCGGGCGCAGGCCGTGAAGCTGCTATCAGAGCACTCCAGGCTGCAGGACTTGAGATCACAATGATCAAGGATATCACACCTATTCCTCACAACGGCTGCAGACCGCCGAAGAGAAGAAGAGTTTAGCAGAAGGGAGGAGCATAGAATATGGCAATTAATAAAGATCCGATTCTGAAAAAATGCAGATCGCTCCAGATAGACCCAAGCCACCTTGGTATCTATAAGGAATCAAAGAGAAAACCTCAGCAGAGCTTCAAAAAGATGAGTGAATACGGTCTCCAGCTTCGTGAGAAGCAGAGAGCGAAGTTCATCTACGGAGTTCAGGAAAAGCAGTTCCGTAACATGTTCAAAAAAGCTGCAAGCAAGAAGGGTATCACAGGTGAAAACCTCCTTATCATGCTTGAAGAGCGTCTTGATAACATCGTATTCAGAATGGGACTCGCTATGACGAGAAGAGAAGCAAGACAGCTTGTTGTTCACAGCCACTTCACAGTAAACGGCAAAAAGGTAAACATTCCTTCCGCTCAGCTGAAGCCGGGTGATGTTGTAAAGGTAAAAGCAAAGAGTGCCAACTCTCCTAAGTTCAAGGAGATCAAAGACATGCAGGTTGGAACACCTTCATGGCTGTCAGTAGACAGAGATAAGCTTGAAGGTACTGTACTTGCCGACCCGACAAGAGAACAGATAGATACTCCTATTACAGAGCATCTCATCGTCGAGTTGTACTCTAAATAATAATACTTTTGTTCCAAAAACATTCAGTATTATTGCCTTGATGAAAAGGAGGGTTTTCAATGATAGAATTCGAAAAACCGACAATATCAAAGACAGTCAGCGACGACGGCAAATATGGCAAATTCATTGTCGAGCCGCTTGAAAGAGGATACGGAACAACGCTTGGAAACTGCATGAGAAGAATACTTCTCAGCTCACTCAAGGGTGCTGCCGTAACATCCATTAAGATCGACGGCATACTCCATGAATTCTCAACGATTCCGGGAGTAAAGGAAGACGTTACCGAGATAATCCTTAACCTCAAAAAGCTTGCTATAAGGCTTAGCGGCGATGAGGACAAGCGCGTTATAATCAACGCTGTAGGACCTAAGGAAGTCACGGCTGCGGACATCATCGGCGATGCAGATCTTGAGATCGCAAATCCTGAGCTTCACATAGCAACTCTCGAAGAAAACGCTACATTGGTCATGGAACTCAATATAGCGAAGGGTAGAGGTTATGTGCCTGCGGATCAGAACAAGACGGAGAATACACCTATTTCGGTTATTCCTATCGATTCGATATTTACGCCTGTACGCCGTGTGAACTACACTGTTGAAGATACAAGAGTCGGCCAGGTCACAGACTTTGACAAGCTCACGCTTGAGATTTGGACTGACGGTTCAATCACACCTGAAGAGGGCGTGTCATTCGGTGCAAAGCTTATGCAGGAACACCTTGACCTGTTCGTAAAACTTGATGATTTTGCTGATGATCTCGAAATAATGGTCGAGAAGGAAGAAGACCAGAAGGAAAAAGCGATGGAAATGACCATCGAGGAGCTTGAACTTTCTGTACGTTCCTTCAACTGCCTGAAGAGAGCTTCGATCAATACTGTCGAAGAGCTCACCGAGCGCAGCGAAGAGGATATGATGAAGGTCAGAAACCTCGGAAAGAAATCACTCGACGAAGTAAAAGCGAAACTTGCAGAGCTCGGACTCTCACTGAGACCGAGTGACGAATAGAACCGGAAAGGAGAAAGCTTAAGATGCCGGGATATAGAAAACTTGGCAGACCTACTGCTCACAGAAAGTCAATGATGAGAAACCTCGTCACGGATCTTTTCCGCGAAGGAAGAATTCAGACTACTGACTGCAGAGCAAAGGAAGCCAGAAGAGAAGCCGAAAAGTTAATAACTTTGGCAAAGACCGACAACCTTCATAACAGAAGGCAGGCTCTTGGATACATTTATGATGAAACTGTTGTTGTTAAGCTCTTCGAGGAGATTGCTCCTAAATACGAAGAGAGACACGGCGGTTACACCAGAATCCTCAAGCTTGGACCTCGCCGCGGCGACTGTGCCGAGGTTGTCTTCCTCGAACTCGTATAAGTTCGATAAAGCTGAACAAAAGATATTGGAGCGGAGCCGAAAGGCTCCGCTTGTTCGCTCTATCCCCTCTTTTGAAAATGAAGAGGGGATTTTGATTTTGCAAAATAAGAAAGGGAGCTGCCTTCAACCTTATGCACAAATGTAATGATATCAAGGAAGCTTTGTTCAATTTTTTGAACAAAGCTGTTGACATGGTTAGACATAACGGATATAATCTTATTGTAGTCAAATACGATTTCATGTTCCTTACGAAATTGCCCGTAAGGCTAAGAGGGAAACAGGTCAAACGCCTGTGCGGTCCCGCCACTGTATGTGATCGATCTATATGCCGTGCATCTTCGGATGCGTCACTGGGAAACCGGGAAGACAGGCATCAGGTCCCCCCAAATAACAGATCACGAGCCAGGATACCTGCATGAATTCTTTCTCAGCCCGACGGTGAATCGGCAAGGGGAAAAAACAGATCAGCAAATACGGGCTGTGGGGCACACCACAGCTTTTTAGTTGTAGGAGCCGGCTTTTCATTCTTTTTCATAAGGCGAAAAAGGCGGGCTTCGTCACCCTGCCTTTTCGCTTTTTTTGAGACTTTTTTACCATGAAAAACTATAACGAAAAATTTCATATAGCGACATTCTCAAACAACGCTGTAAGCACCGCTGAGAAGTACGGCTTCGGGCTTGAAATAAATAACTTTTGTATATCTAACAACTTGAATCCCGAAAACATTGAAAAGACTATTGAATCGGTAATAGACGATATTTCAAAATCCGGCTGCGGTGACAGAATTATCATGCACGGACCTTTTACGGAGCTTACGCCTGACGCCATAGACAGCCGTGCAATCAATCTTATGCGCGAGAGATACATACAGACCTTTGAAGTGTGTAAACGCCTCAAAATAGCAAAAATCGTCCTTCACAGCGGCTATATACCTTTGATGTATCAGAAGAACTGGCACAAGGAAAGATCGATAGAGTTCTGGCGCATTTTGTCGGAAGAAATTCCGGAGGGAATGACCGTTTTTATCGAAAATGTCTTTGAAGACGAGCCGTTTTTGCTCAGAGATGTCGTAAGCGAAACAAACAGAAAAAACATAAGGGCGTGTCTTGACATAGGTCATGCAAATGCGATGACAGACAAGAGATATGATATTTTTGATTGGATAGATACGCTTGCGGAGGTTACGGGGCATTTTCATATACACAACAACAACGGCAGGGCGGATCTCCATGACGATATAGACAAGGGCACCATGGATATGGGGAAAATACTTAAATATATAGACGGAAAACTGCCTGCAGAAACGACCTTAACCATTGAAAGCACTGGATCAGAGGCGAGTGCCGCATTTATTCGCGAGCTTTATTCAAAATAATCTTCTGTCAAACATCACCCCTGATGTGGTAAAATAGTTGTACACGATTTTAGGGGGCGTTTATGGATCTTAGTAAACTTAACGATAAGCAGCAGGAAGCAGTAAGAACAACAGAGGGACCGCTTTTGATACTTGCGGGAGCAGGTTCCGGCAAGACGAGCACGATGACTCACCGCATAGCTTATCTGATCGAAGAAAAGGGTGTAGACCCGTATTCAATTTTAGCGGTAACTTTTACAAACAAAGCGGCAAACGAAATGCGAGAGCGTGTCGAGGCGCTTTGCTCGGGAACTCGGGGCATGTGGATCATGACATTCCATGCGATGTGTCTCAGGATTCTCAGAAACGATGCGGAAGCCATAGGCTTTGACCGCAATTTTGTCATATACGATACTACGGATCAGAAGACCGTAATCAAGAATATAATCAAAGAAAAGAATCTGGACTCTAAGGAATATCCCGTATCTTATCTGATGTCTGTAATAAGCGACAAAAAGGAAAAGGGAATCATGGCTGCCGAATTTGAGAAAAATGCGGGTACAGACAGAAAAGCTCAGGTTTTTGCACTCGTATATAAGCTCTATGAGAAGCAGCTGCGCGAGAATAATGCGATGGACTTTGACGACTTGCTTTTGTACACGGTCAAACTGTTCAGAAGCGACGAGCGCGTTTTGATGAAATATCAAAACAGGTTCAGATACGTTATGGTAGATGAGTATCAGGACACGAACCATATACAGTATCAGATCGTCAAAATGCTTGCCGCAGAGAGCAAAAACATATGCGTTGTCGGGGACGATGATCAATGCATATACGAATGGCGCGGTGCGGATATACGCAATATACTCGATTTTGAGCACGATTTTCCGCGCGCGAGAGTCATCAAACTTGAACAGAACTACAGGTCGGTGGGGAATATTCTCGACGGAGCACATTCCGTCATTGCAAACAATCAGGGCAGGAAGCACAAGAAGCTTTGGACTACCCGCGAGCAGGGAAACAAAATACTGTATCATCGCGCAGATGACGAAAAGGAAGAAGCGAGGTTTGTCGCGGGAGAGGTCGACCTTCTGAAGCGAACAGGTGACGGTCTCAAATTCAGCGATTTTGCAGTGCTTTACAGAACCAATGCGCAGTCGAGACAGTTTGAAGAAGCCTTCTCGCGAAAGGGGATCCCGTACAGAGTGCTGTCCGGGCTCAGATATTACGACAGAAAAGAAATCAAAGACATGATGGCGTATATGCGTCTCATTGTAAATCCTAAGGATGAACTTTCGCTGAGAAGAATAATAAACGAGCCTAAGAGAGGCGTAGGTGCAAAGACCCTCGAAAAGCTGGCTGTGCTTGCCGATGTCAGAGGCGAGAGCCTCCTCGAATCCCTGAGTCAGGAAGATGTGCTTGCGACACTTTCATCAAAAGCTGCTCCGCAGATACGTCAGATGGCGACTGCGCTTAAAGCGTGCAGAGATGAACGGGAGAGTCTGAAGGTTTCCGAGATTTATGACAAGCTGCTCGTGAACACGGGCTATATGAAGGCGTTAGAGGAGGAGATGAATCTCACCCAAAGCGTCGAGGCTGAGAGCAGATTAGAAAACCTCATGGAATTCAAAACGGTAATCAAGGATTACGAGGCTGATGCAGAAGAACCGTCAATAGACGAATTCATGGAGAAAATCGCACTCATGGCAGAGGTAGATAACCACGATGAAAACGAAGATGCGGTCGTTCTCATGACAATGCACAGTGCAAAGGGGCTTGAATTTCCTGTTGTATTCCTGCCGGGAATGGAGGACGGCTTGTTCCCGGGACACAGGAGCTTTGACTCGCGTGAGGGAATGGAGGAGGAGCGCAGGCTTTGCTATGTAGGCATGACGCGTGCGAAGGAACGCCTGATACTGACGGGTGCCGCAGTCAGAACGCTTTACGGACGAACCGATTATACACGTGAATCACAGTTCCTCAGAGAAATAGACAAGAAACTGCTCGATGGCGACAGCGTATATGACCGCAGAGATACCTTCGCAGGTCGCATAGGTGCAGCGACGGGACCGGGCGTTTCGACAGGTTCATACGACGGTTACAGGAAATCGACGAGTAGCATGCTAAGCCCGTTTGACATGATGAACATTTCCAAAAACGAAACAAAGAAAGCCGCAAATGCGGATAAGGGCTTACTCAAGGCAGGCGATGCGGTAGAGCATCGCAAGTTCGGCAAAGGCGTGATTATGGAATCAAAGAACGGAGTTTTGACCGTTGATTTTGATGAGGCGGGAATAAAGAAAATGGCGGAGGGAATTGCTCCGCTCAAGAAGATTTAATATAGAAGGTGTTGAAAATGGGAACAGCTGATATCAAAGTTGAGCTGAGGGAGCGCATTGATGTTCTGAACAGGGCAGCAAAAGCATATTACTCGGACGGCGAGGAGATAATGTCAAACCTCGAATACGACAGGCTTTACGATGAATTAGAAGCGATGGAAAAGGAGACAGGCATCATACTTTCCGGAAGCCCTACTCAGCGAGTCGGCTATGAGGTGCTCTCCGAGCTTCCGAAAGAACGTCATCCTTCGCGCATGCTTTCTCTCGACAAGACGAAGAACAGGGATGAGCTTGCGGAATGGCTCGGTGACAGAAAGGGAATTCTGTCGTGGAAGCTCGATGGGCTGACGGTCGTTCTGAAATACGAGGCCGGCAGGCTTATGAAGGCGGTTACAAGAGGTAACGGCGAAATAGGCGAAGTAATTACAAGCAATGCAAGGACATTTGTAAACCTTCCTATAGAGATAGCTTACAAAGGGAATTTAATGCTGCGCGGTGAAGCGGTCATAACATATGCGGATTTTGAAGAGATAAATTCTAAGATTCCGGAGGCCGAAGCAAGGTACAAGAATCCGAGAAATCTTTGTGCGGGATCCGTAAGGCAGCTTTCCAATAAGATAACCGCAGAGCGCAAGGTCAGGTTTTATGCGTTCAGCTTGGTTTCTGCCGAAGGCGTTGATTTTGAATTTTCGCGTGAAAACCAGATGAAATGGCTTAAGGCTAACGGCTTTGATACAGTGGAATACAGTATTGTCACCGGCAAGGATGTGATTGGAGCCGTTGCGGACTTTGAGAAAAAGGTGGAGAGCAATCCGCTGCCGTCGGACGGACTCGTGCTGACATATGACGACATTAAATACTCTGAAGCTCTCGGCACGACAGCAAAGTTTCCGCGCGATGCGATAGCGTTCAAGTGGCGCGACCAGATTGCGCAAACGGTACTTCGCGAGATAGAGTGGAGCGCGTCAAGAACGGGACTCATAAATCCGGTCGCGATCTTTGATCCCGTTGAGCTTGAGGGAACGACGGTAAGCCGTGCGTCGCTTCACAACATAAGCATAATGGAAGAGCTGAAGCTTGCCGTTGGCGATACTATAGAGGTATACAAGGCCAACATGATAATTCCGCAGGTAGCGTCGAATCTGACGGAAAGCGGTCCTGACAGCGTACCGGAAAAATGTCCCGTTTGCGGAACAGAGACGATCATAAAAGACGAGAACGGCGTGAAAACGCTGAACTGTCCGAATAGAGACTGCCCGGCAAAACGCATAAAAAGCTTTACTCTTTTGGTTTCGCGGGATGCGTTAGACATCGGCGGGCTTTCGGAGATGACGCTTGAGAAGCTTGTAGATATCGGAATCGTAAAGACCCCTGCGGATATATTCAGGCTGCATGAACACCGCCACGAAATCGTAAAGCTGGAAGGCTTCGGCGACAAATCCTTTGATAATCTTGCACAGTCGATAGAAAAGGCGAGAAGGACGACACCTGACAGGCTGCTTTTGGCACTCGGCGTTGCAGGTATAGGCGTGGCAAATGCAAAGGTAATTGCGCGCGCATGCAAATCCTCGTGGGAGAAGATGCGTTCGCTTACGGAAGAAGAGCTTATCAGAATAGAAGGTATAGGCGGTATAATGGCGAAGGCATACACGGGATTTTTTGCCGACGAAGCCAACAAATCGCTTATAGACGATCTCATTTCTGAGCTTGAGATAGACGAAACCTTTGAGGAAAGCGGGAGTGCCTTTGACGGGCTTACCTTTGTGATAACCGGGTCGCTTTTGCATTTCGATAACAGAAATGCGCTTAAAGCAGAGATAGAAAAGGCGGGCGGCAAGGTTGCAGGGAGCGTAAGCGGCAGTACTTCATACCTCATAAACAACGATGTGACATCGGGATCCGGCAAGAACAAAAAAGCTAAGGAGCTCGGAATTGAAATAATAGACGAAGCCACGATCATAGAATGGCTTCAAAAAGGCGGCGTTAAATGAAGAAGCTTAATATAGGGAAGCTCGAAACCGAAGATCTGAAAAGACTCGTATTAGACAAAATTATAAATAACAGGAAAGAAATCAAAATCGGAGCAGGCATAGGCGAGGACTGTGCGACTATATCGTTCGGTGACTTTGATTGTGTCGTTTCAACAGATCCGATAACTTCATCGGTCAAAGACATCGGCAGGCTTGCCGTACATATTTCATGTAACGATATAGCAAGCGACGGAGTTGAGCCTGTAGCGATAATGCTGGCGGTAATGCTGCCGGATGGAACAACTGACGAGGATGTTTCGGAAATAATGGATCAGGCGGTAAAGGCGGCAGATGAAGCAGGTGTGCAGATAGCAGGCGGTCATACGGAGATAACGAGGGCTGTAAATCAGCCTGTCATAGTTTCGACGGCTATCGGAAAGACAATTTTGGGGAAATCGCAGAATGCCAGAGAAATGAAGGCAGGTGACGATATTTTGATAACAAAAACAGCAGGAATCGAAGGAACGGGAATAATATGCGGAGATCTTCAGGATGAGCTTACCGGTATTTTGAGCTGTGACGAGCTGAATCACGGCAAATCGCTGTTAAACGATGTGAGCGTTGTGAGGGACGGAAAGATAGCGGCGACGGTCGGAACATCCGGAATGCACGATGTTACAGAGGGTGGAATTCTCGGTGCACTGTGGGAGGTATGCAGCATAAGCGGACTCGGTGCAATAGTCGAAGAGGATAAGATCCCGGTCGATCCTGTTACATCAAAAATCGCAAAACACTATTCACTCGATCCTATGAGGCTGATTTCGAGCGGCTGTATGCTTATAACGGCGCGAAAGGAAAAGTCTGCCGAGATAATCGAAAGGATGGCAAAGGGCGGGAT
>JAEXBK010000160.1 GCA_023394035.1 Bacillota bacterium | reverse complement strand
GGATCAGCTTTGACAATTACGAAATTGCATCGGGGATATGCACTGCGGCACTTATTCTTATCATGTACTACGGCGGGATGGATACAAATATAAGCGCAGCAAAGCCGGTGCTTCTCAAAGCTTCGGTGCTGTCAGGTGTAGGGACACTTTTGACGGCGGGACTGCTGGCGCTGTTTTCGGCTACCGTTTTGGGCTTTAGCTATGCCGAAGGCTTTCTGCTTGGAAGCGTGATATGCTCTACCGATGCAGCTTCCGTATTTTCCATTCTTCGTTCTAAGAAGATGAACCTCAAATACGGAACCGCCTCGATGCTCGAAATAGAAAGCGGATCAAACGATCCGTTTTCGTACATGCTTACGATCATGGCACTGACAATGGTAAACGGCGGTAGCATGAATGCATGGGATATAATCAGAATGCTTGGTCTGCAGGTGATTATAGGCTTGATATTAGGAACAGCAGCAGGCTATTTTGTCAGCAAAATTCTGCCGCGCCTAAACCTCGACAAAGCCATACTTACAGAAGCGATTTTGCTGGGCACCGGATTTATAGTATATACCGTTACTGTCGGATTTGCAGGAAACGGATATCTTTCCGTGTATTTGGCAGGCATTATTTTGGGAAACGGGCGTATCCCGCATAAGAGAGACAGTATCCACTTTTTCGACAGCCTGACGGGAGTTATGCAGATGCTGCTGTTCTTTATGCTTGGCTTATTGTCGTCACCGTCAAAGCTGCCGTCGATTGCAGGTGCGGCATTTTTGTGTGCACTTTTTCTGACTTTGATTGCAAGACCGCTTGCGGTATCGCTTATATTGATGCCTTTTCGTTGCAACATCAGGCAGATCCTTTTGGTATCTTTTTCCGGAATGAGAGGGGCAGCTTCAATTGCATTTGCAATTATGGCAACGAATATAGGCGTGCCATTTGAACTGTTCCACATCGTGTTCTTTATAGTACTGTTTTCGATTTTGGTGCAGGGAACGCTTATACCTGTATCGGCAAAGAAGCTTTTGATGATAGATGATTCTTCGGATGTAATGACGACGTTTAACGATTACACAAATGAGATTCCTGTGCAGTTTGTTAAGCTTATAATGAATGAGGAGCATCCGTGGACAGGGCAAAAACTTTCCGATATAATGATGCCTCCCGGAGTCATCCTCGTCGTTTTAGACAGAGACGGGGAGCGTATAATTCCGGAAGGAAATACGATGCTCCATGAGGGCGACGAGCTTATAATGTGCGGTATGGAGGGCGGCGATTCGCATAGCGGAAGCCTCTACGAAATTAAGCTTTCAAAAAATGACGAATGGACCGGAAAAGCGCTTGCAGAGCTTTCTTTAGCTGACCGCCTTGTTATTTTTGTGAGAAGGGGAGAAAAGACACTCATTCCGACGGGATTTACAGTGCTGGAAGCAGGAGACCACCTGTTCCTGATGGAGAGAAAATCAAATTGATCAATCTCCGATAAGAAGAATAAGCCCCTCAAAGAATTTGTCGATGGAAGGGCTCCCGCCGTAAGCGGATTTGCCACGGAGCATGTCCATCTCGGATCTTACGGCATCAAAATTAAACAGCATATGTGCGTACTCGCTGAACATATCGTTATAATAATCTTCAACACCGATAGATGCGATATTTGTAAGACCTCGCTTGACGGCACGCCTGATTCTCTGCTTTACGATTTTAGGATCGGAATCAAGAGATGCGGAGTAATCGTTAAGCGTGGTTTTTGTATTGAAGGTGAGATCGTCCTTTTGCAGCATATCTATTACGCTCAGAATATCCTTTGTGCCTGATTCTCCGAGCATACCTAACGCACCCAAAATCTTTTTCGACTTTGAAACGGCATCCTCTCGTTCATGCACGGGTTCGTGAACAGCCGAAACGTCACCGATAACCGAACGGATCCCCTTGAGGACGATTTCCATTTCACGTTTTTCGATTACATTTCTTATTACCTTTTCAATCTCAATTCTGTTGTTCGGTTTTGTAATGAAAAATTCGATGCCGGCATTATATGCGTCAGAAATCATTTTCTTGTCAACCACCTGAGACACCATTATAAAGCTGATATTCGGATTTATTTCCCTGATTTCCTTTACGACCGTGATGCCGTCTTTTTTCGGCATGAGAAGATCTATTATGACTATATCGGGCTGCTTTGCAAGTATTTCGGCAATTCCTTTTTCGGAATCGGTCGATGAACCGATTACTTCACCTAAATTCATTGATTCAATAATATTGACAAGAACCTTATTTGCTCCAATCATATCGTCCAAAACATAAAAATTCATAATATCACCTCGACTATTTGAGTATTAGCTGTTAAATGTTTTTGTCGGCTGACTTGATGTCAGCGAGCTTACGGGAATCTGAAGGCGGAATGTAGTTCCGTTCTTGGATGTTTTGAAGCTGATAGTGCCGTTAAACACCTTCTCGGTAAGATCTTTTACGAGAGTAAGGCCTATGCCTCTGTTTATATCACCGGTATCCTCGTTGAACTTTGTTGAGAATCCCGGAACAAACAGCACTTCGCTTACATCGTCAGGTATGCCGGGACCGTTATCCTTTACTTCTATAATACAGTATTTTACATTTTCGTTTATGGTTTCCTTACAGCTTACGTATATTTCACCGCGCTTCTGGGGACGCATATCTTCAAGTGCATCAATGCTGTTTGACACGAGATTGCGCAAAATGCTCATGAAATCGAAATGCTGTTCTATCATGTAATCGGTTTCGCAGCTATAGGTGAAGCTGATGCGGTCGGGATCGCGTTTAAGATTGACAGCGAGTATTTTCAGGAGATCTTCGAGTGATATGCTTATATTTTTGAATTCTATATTGAAGAAATCCTGCAAGCCTTTGATGACGCGCGTATTTCCTTTTTTTACTTCATGTATGTCCTTTGCGATACCAAGGCTTATGTTCTGGAGCTCCTTAGGATAATTGCGCTCCTCGAGAGTGCGATAAAGGGTGAAGGCATTTCCCATTATATCCTCGATGTCGTTAGTGTTCTTTTGCATAAAGTACATTTCGCTGTTAAATGTAGATGCCATCATGACAAGACGCTTATAGTTTGCGTCATGCTCTTTCTTTTCGAGGAGCAGCTTGTATGATTCGGATATCATGCAGATAAGTATTATAAACAGGCTGCGCATCAAAGCAATCAGCACGAGACCTCCGATATATTTCGGAGTGATAGCTTCGTCGCTTATTATTATACGCACCGAAAGCTCCGCACAGTTTGACAAGAAGTCGCAAAGCACAAGCCTCAGATAAAAATAATGGTATTGTGTCAGCCCTAGAAATTTGAAAGCGACACCGAAGAAAAACGCATATGCGAAGAAAAATGCTATATCCGGCAGAGCAAGCTTCATGGAATGAAGGATTTCCTCTGTTTGAAGGATCATAACAAACAGACGGAACAGAGGGGAGCATATGCCTATAAGCACGCAGGCTTTGATCGGATTGATGTCTCTGAATATGTAGAGAAGTGTGCCCATCACAAACGGCGACATGGCAAATATGAACCCGTCAATAAATAAGTTTACATATATTTGAGATGCAACCGAACTGCAGGCGACAATCAAAAAGAGCCGCGTATTTTTGTTAAGCATATAGTCCTCTTCTCATCAAAACCAGCATCTGATATATACTGAAATTTTAACACATAAACTTCACATAATATACCTTCTATTCAACAGAAGTTGAAGTTTGATGAAGAATTTTGAAGAATTTTGAAGCTGATAAACGGTTTTTGAAGATTTGTGAATGGATGTGAAGTAATTTGAAGCACATGAATATAATGATATTGTCAGAAGACAAACAATTATTCAAATAATTGAGAGGAGAACGAAATGAAAAAAGTATTGGTTATATTGCTTGCTTTTGTCCTCGTATTCGGACTTGCAGCTTGCGGTGACAAACCGGCAGGAAATGATGCCGCTTCAGACGGAGATACCATTAAGATCGGTTGGCTCGGTTCATTGACAGGAGACCAGGCAGTATGGGGAACATGCGAAAGCCAGACTCTTGAGATGCTGATTGAGCAGAAGAATGCTGAAGGCGGATTGCTCGGCAAGAAGATTGAACTCGTAAAATATGATACTAAGGCTGATGTAAACGAAGCTATAAACGTAACAAAGAGACTGGTTTCGCAGGACAAGGTTGCGGCTATAATCGGACCTAACGCTTCGGGACAGGCTATCGCAATGGCAGGCGTTCTTACTGATGCTAAGACCGCAGGAATTGCAACAGTAGCAACAAACCCTAAGGTTACAGTAGATAACGGCGTTCTTAATCCTTACAGCTATCGTATCTGCTTCATCGACCCTTATCAGGGTAAGGTTCTCGGAGCATATGCGGCAAAGAAGCTTAACTTCAAGAATGCAGCTATCCTCTATGATATCGGATCGGACTACGCTCAGGGTTCAAGAGAATACTTCATCCAGGCGTTCGAAGCAGAAGGCGGCAAGATCGTAGCTGACGAAGCCTTCAACTCAGGCGACACTGATTTCAGAGCTCAGCTCACAAAGATTAAAGAAGCTAACCCTGAAGTACTCCTTCTCCCTGGATACTACAAAGAAACAGCTCTTATAGCAAATCAGGCAAGAGACCTCGGAATTACAGCAGTATTCCTCGGCGGCGACGGATGGCCTTCAGAAGAGCTTAACAACATGGCAGGAAAAGCTATCGAAGGATCATACATCGTAAACCACCTCGATTTCAATGACCCTAAGGTTAAGCCTCTCCAGGATGCATATCACACAAAATATGGCGAAAAGGCTTCGATCGAGCTTAACGCTTATATGGCTCATGACTCATTCCTCGTAATCTGTGCTGCAATCGAAAAAGCAGGAACAGCAGATCCTGAAAAGGTAGCCGAGGCTATGACTCAGGTAGAAGTTGAAGGACTTACAGGACACATCAAGCTTTCAGCGGAAGATCATAACCCTGAAGGAAAAGAAGCTGTTATCCAGCAGTACACTTACGACAACGGCAAAGTTGATATCGTATTCGTAGAAAGATTCAGTCCTGACAAATAAGAAGATGATGCTTTTACGGGGCAGCTTATAACTGCCCCGTATTTTATAGGAAGGAGGACCATAATGAGTTTATTTTTGCAGCAGCTCATTAACGGACTGTCGGTAGGCAGTATATACGCTTTAATGGCTGTTGGGTACTCTTTGGTTTACAGTATATTAAACTTTTCTAACTTTGCTCACGGCGGAGTTATAATGCTGGGTGCATACTTCGGACTTTATGCGATTCAGCTTTTGTCGCTTCCGTTTTTAGGAGCTCTTGTAGTTGCGGCATTCTGCTGCGGTCTTATAG
>JAEXBK010000152.1 GCA_023394035.1 Bacillota bacterium | reverse complement strand
TCCTTTTGCAATTCCCGTATATGAGCCGTCATCCTGCTTTCTCCATCTGAAGCACTGCCCGCAATCAAAAATATGATCGAGATCAAAATCTTTGACTTTCACTTGCCTTATTATTTTTCCATTTTCCATTTATTATGTCCTATTCCGCGTATCTGACTTCAATATCCGTCTTTACGACATTGAAGGCAGTCATCTCTTCTATTGTTTCAACGAGTTTTTTCTGAAAGCTTCTTGCGCCCGAAGGTACTTTGAGCGAAGAATCGGCATATATCACCACATGAAGCACGAGATCGTCAGGAGACGTATTTTCGGCAGCACCGACTACATCGAGTATTCCGTCAGTCTCTCTTCCGACGCATAATGCTATGTCAGATATAACCGAATCCGATATGAAAAAGTCTCCGAGGTAGCTGTATGTAGGTCGAACCACCGACTTTCCGCTCTCACGCATAAATCCTGCCATCGAAACGCTTTTTGCTTTTCTCCACAGCCTCATCGGATCTATAAAATATCCTGCAAAATCCCGCTTAAGCTGGAGCGTAGGTACAGGTATTACATGCTTTCCCTGTCCGTGCCTCTGATGGGCAGCCTCAAGCCTCTCCTGCTCACTCGTTATATCCTCTATGTATATGCGTTCACTCACCTCGGGAAGCTCAAGACGATCTGCTATCCTGTCCGTCATCTTGTCGGAGGTTCCTATAATGAGTATATTCTCGGGAGAAAGCTCCTTTATCTTGTTTCTTGTGCTTTCTGCGTGCTCCTTGTCCGTAAAAAGCGCCGCCTTGATCGCACCCACCTTCGTCTTTTGGCGCTTTGCAGATTTTCCCGAAGCTACCGCATCACGGTAAATAAACAGCCCGTCATCGATTATGCTCTCGATTCCTTTCTCGATACAAAGATTTTGGGCCTGAAAAGATTTTCCCGTTCCGCTTTTCCCTGTCAGTGAATAAACTTTCATCTTTACTTAACACATTCCTTCTGTTATAATAGGTTCGAATTGTGAGATTTCTTAAAGGAGGATATTAATATGGCTTATAAAATTTCTGATGCTTGCATCAGCTGCGGTGCATGTGCAGCTGAGTGCCCTGTAGAAGCTATCTCTGAAGGCGGCAGCCAGTACGAAATCGATGCATCAAAGTGCATTGACTGCGGTGCTTGCGCTGAGACTTGCCCTGTAGATGCTCCTGCAGCTGAGTAATTAACTCACCAATAAAAGTGGAGGTTGTCTTTTGGACAGCCTCCTTTTTTTATTTTGTGTGAAGCTCTTTCTTCTTGATATCGTTCATATGATAAGCAAGCGCATGAAGGCTGTCCGATAGCTGCACCACCTCAAGAGCTACATGCTTAGGCACTTCTATATCCACTCTTGCAAAGTTCCATATGCCCTTGACGCCGGCAAAGCAAAGACGATCCGCCGCTTCCTGCGCACTTTCGCGATTTACGCATATGATTCCTATGTCTATCTTCTCTTTTTCCACAAAGTTTACGAGATCCTCATAGTCGAGAACATCCATGCCGTCTATCGTGGTACCTATGAGATCGCGTTTAACCTCGAACACTCCGCAGACCTTGAAGCCCCTGTTAAAGGTCTTGGTATATCTCGCTATCGCAGAGCCGAGATGACCTGCCCCGAGGATTACCATCTTATATTCCTTGTTAAGCCCCAAAATTGCGTCTATCTCGTCTCTTAGCCCCTTGACGCTATATCCGTAGCCCTGCTGACCGAATCCGCCGAAATTGTTAAGATCCTGCCTTATCTGCGATGCAGTATATCCTATCATATTGCTGAATTCCTTGGAGCTTATCTTTTCTACGCCTTTTTTGTCAAGCTCAATAAGATAGCGTCTATAGCGCGGGAGTCTGTTTATTACCGCATTGGAGATCTTCGTATTCTTCATCTCAAGTACCTCTCTTTGCCCCATTTAGAGAATTATCAAAAGACCCACCTCTTCGGCGGGTCAACGATTACTATTCTGTCTGTTCTTCTACGTATCTTACCAAATCGCCGACGAGCTGGAATTTTTCTGCCTCTTCATCCGGGATCTCTATATCAAAATCCTCTTCGATAGCCATTATGATTTCTACAGCGTCAAGCGAATCAGCCTCGAGATCCTTCATCATGTTCGTATCCATGCTGATCATCGATTCGTCTACGCTGAGCTGCTCTACGATTATATTCTTAATTCTGTCAAAAACCATTTCTATATACCTCCGTCGAATAAATTGACTATAGTTAATTTGCATATCACTTTCAAAGTACAAAGCCTATTATAGCCAACACCTCTTAGCTTTGCAATAACTTTTTTGTCAGTTTTATTATAACCTTATTTGCCTCCATTTTCCATTTCTAAACCTGATTCCGGAAAAAATCATTCTCAGGCTCTGATCGCAAAGAAGAGCTATCCATGCTCCGTAAAGGTCAAGACCGAATGTAAAACAAAGCAAATATGTCAATATAGGTCTGAATACCGCAATTACAAACAATGAGTACAACATGACATAGAATGTATCTCCCGCACCCTTAAGAACGCCGGAATATACGAGCTGAAATGTCTGAGGAATTGCCGCAAGAGCGGTTATTATCATTATCTGTCCGCCGAGGCTTATTACCGCTTCATCGTTTGTATAGAGACCGACAAGCCCGGTTCGCCATATCATATAGATTGCACCTGCCGCTGCCGACATGAGGAGCCCTGTTTTGATACCTATCCTTCCGTATGCCGCTGCAAGCTCAGGCTTTTTCTTGCCGATGTTCTGTCCGGTAAATGAAGCGCTCGCATATCCGAGCCCCATAGAAAACGAGTAAAATATGTCGCACAGGTTCATGCAGACATGGTGCGTTGCAAACGCCACAACACCGAGCTTCGCTACCATGCGAGTATATGCAAACATGCCGAATCTCTCAAATGACTGCTCTCCGAAAGAGCTTCCTCCGAGCTTGCATATTGCGCTAACCGTGTCTTTGTCGAAGCTCCATGTCGCCTTTGAATTAAGACTCAGCTCCTTCTTGCCCGAAATAGCAGACATCATTATGGCAAATGTCACTATATGCCCTATCATCGTAGCTATCCCTGCGCCCTTTACCTTAAGCTCAGGGAATATCCATATCCCGTATATCAAAAAATAGTTAAAGCAGACGTTTATAACATTGCCTGCCACATTTGCCTTAAAAACGGTTTTCGTATTTCCCGTTCCTATAAGGCATGATCCTGCAGCTTGCGTAAACGCAGCAAAAAACGTCCCTATAACTATATATCTTCCGTATTCTTCCGCTCCGTCCATTATCTCCGGAGCCGCGCCTGCAAATCCTATTATGCCTCTCAAAAACATGAGAAACAGAATCACAAGCGGAATATATATGAGCGCGGTGATTTTGAGCCCCTGCTTCATTACAGAGTTCATCTCATCAATACGCTCTTCCCCTTTTCTTCGCGAAACAAGAGCCGTAAGAGGCACAGAAAGTGCGCGAATGGCAATAAACAGCACCATCTTTGGCTGTCCCATGATACCGACCGTCGCAAGCGCCGTCTTTCCGAGCGAGCCTACCATTGCAAGATCTATAGCCATCATCAGATCTATTAGAAGACCTTGAGCTGCAGCCGGCCACGCTATATCAAAATATTTTTTGTATGCTCCCCTGGTATCGCTTATATTGTCTACGGCAAAAAAACTTTTCAACTTTATTCCTTTTATAAGATTACAGGACAGCTTCGATCAATTTCTTCGTCTGCTCGCTCTTTGGCGATGTAATTACGTCCTTTGTCACACCTTCTTCGACGATTTTGCCGCCATCCATTATTATTACTCTGTCGCTTATCCCACTCACGAGAGGAAGGTCATGCGATATGAACAGTACTGACATCGAATGAGCCCTTCTGAGCTCACCGAGAAGCTCTATTATCTGTGCCTGCGCAGAAACGTCAAGAGCCGAGGTTGCTTCGTCGCATATCAAAAGCTTCGGATTTACCGACATAGCCCTTGCAATGGCCGCTCTTTGACATTCTCCTCCGCTTATTTCGTGCGGATACTTATCGAGATAGGCTTCCTTAAGCCCCACGCTCTTAAGAAGCTCTGCAGCGTGTTCCCTCGTGCCTGATCCCTTTTCACCGCATAGGTTTATCAAAATTTCTTCGAGCGAGGTTCCTATTCTTCTTCGCGGATTAAACGAGCTGACCGCATTCTGAAAGACCATCTGCACTGATTTGTAGTGCTCCTTGCGTTCTTTTTTTGACAGCTCGGAAATGTCCTTGCCTTCAAAGAACACTTTTCCTGAGCTCAAGGTATGTATGCCCGTTATAAGGCGTGCGATTGTAGATTTGCCGCTTCCGCTTTCGCCGATAACGGCAAGGTTTTCGCCTTTCATCAGATCAAAGCTCACATCGTCAACGGCTTTGAACTCGGAGCCCTTGCTTCCGAAAGCTTTGCTGACATTTTCGAGCTTAAGCAGAATATCAGCCATGGCAGTCCTCCTTCCAGCAAAGCACATAGCCTCCGTCATCGTAGTGATAATGAAGGTTCTTATATCCACTGCATCCGTTTTCACATTCACAGCATCTGTCAATGAATGCGCAGCCGTCTCCGAGTGATTCAAACTTCGGAGGTCTTCCCTTCAGACTGACAGGTCTTCCCTCGCCTAATTTAGGCACTGCCGACAGAAGTGCCTTTGTATAAGGATGCTGCGGAGCTTCAAGAATTTTCTCGCGTCTTCCGTATTCGATGATCCTGCCGCCGTACATTACGGCGATGTTGTCAGCCATCCTTCCTACAACACCGATATTGTGCGTTATGACTATCATAGAGGTTTCCATACTCTCCTTGAGGGCAAGCATTTCCTCTACTACCTGCTTCTGCACGGTCGTATCAAGCGCAGAGGTAGGCTCATCCGCAAGAATCAGCTTCGGCTTCAGGAGTACGGCAAGAGCGATAGCGACTCTCTGATTCATTCCGCCTGAAAGCTCAAACGGATATGAATTAAGTATCCTCTTCGTATCTTTAAGGCCTATCTTTTTGAATATTTCTTCCGTCTGAGCATATATCTCGGAATCAGACATATTTCTATGCGCCTTTACCGTCTCCGTAAAATGTTTTCCTATTTTTCTTGAATGGTTAAAACAGCTTTCGGGATTCTGAAATATCATAGTTATCTCATCACCCCAAAGCCTACGCCGCTCTTCCTCTCCTATGGAGAGTAAAGAGCGGCCGTCAAACACGATATCGCCTGAAGTGACCGTGCAGTTAAGTCCTTTCAGCATCGCAATCGACTTTATAAGGGTACTCTTACCGCAGCCGCTTTCACCTACCACGCCGAGTATCTCGTTTTTGCGCAGGGAAAAGCTGATGTCCCTCAGAACACGCACCTTTCCATATGAAGTTGAAAGATTTGTCACATTCAGTATTTCGTTCATTTTATTTCTTTATGAGATCCTTTGTAACCTGGTAGTAATCGTTAGGGGATGTTACATAGCCTTCGATCTTATCCGATGTAGCCGTCATCATGTTGTTGAATCCGATGTAATCGCAAGCAGCTTCATCTATAGCGATCTGCTGAAGCTCGTTTATTATAGCGATCTGCTCAGCCTGGTCCTGCGACTTTGAAAATGCCGCAAGCTTTGCATCTACAGCATCGTTAGCAAAGTGTCCGTAGTTTGCCACTCCGTCCTTTGACATCCATCCGTTAAGGAATGCGTGAGGGTCTCCCGAAGGAAGCGTTACGATCGAATAAAGTCCGATATCGAAGTTATCCTCCTTGAAGTATGTCGACTTCTCAAATACCTCGATCTGAGCGTCGATTCCTATTTTCTTAAGCGCAGCCTGCATTTCGGTTCCGATGCTTTCCATTGCAAGTCTCTTGTATAACGAAAGCTTGATCGTGAGCGGAGCTCCGTCCTTCTCAACAATTCCGTCACCGTTAGTATCGGCATAGCCTGCATTTTTGAGCATTTCTTTTGCTGCCGCTTCGTTGTATTCCTTTGTTTTAAGGCCGCTGCCGTTATAAAGACTGTCTGCAGGGAATGCTCCTACTGTAGCTGTAACAGCACCTTTAAGCTGATCTTCGCAGATAGCCTTCTTGTCGATGCCCATCATTATGGCTTCCCTTACGGCTTTGTCTGTCATCTTTCCGAGGTTGAAGTAAACCTGATAAACTCTCGGCTGAACCGTCTTTGTAACATTGATGCCTTCTTTTCCCATAAGGCTCTCTGCTGCCGCAGGCGTAAGGTCAAGAGCGATATCAACTTCTCCTGTCTGGAGTGAAAGTGCAAGCGTATCGGCATCAGCAACCTTTACGTATTCGATTTTTTCCGTCTTTACGTCTCCGCCCCAGTAGCTCTTGTTTTTCTCGAGAACTACGGAAGCTTCAGGCTCAAATGATGTGATATCGAAAGGGCCGGTGCATACAGGTGCGCCTGCAAAGTCGGTCGTTCCCTTAA